>NZ_JAPTFO010000013.1:0-75246 GCF_030985515.1 Stenotrophomonas sp. Sm10 | reverse complement strand
CACCCACACCGCCCCACCCCCGACAATTTCCCGATGACGGATCGAACATCCACATCATTCACCGTCGAAATCGATCAGACATCGAAATTGATCGAATGAGATCCGACAGATCGCGGAAAACCGTCGAAGGCGGGGTGGGTCCGGTTGCAGGGGCGTGAGCCGCATGGATGCGGCGACCGAGCTTACATGGACGTACTTGCAGCGTCCCCTGCCACCGGACCCACCCCGCCTACCCACAGGAATCCGGCCTTTGCCGTTGCTTCAGCCTCTGCGGGTGCAGGGCGCAGCCCTGCAGAGAGAACCCCTTACCTGAACAGGCCTTTTTGCGCGAGGTCTCAGCCATCGGTTAGACTAGGCAGGTCTGCAGCGGCCGTCCGTTTCCCTCCGGGACCGCCGGCGACCAGGGTCCGCCCTCTTCGCCCGCCCCCACTCCGACGCCGTTCGTCACGCATTCCAGCCGGCGCTTCGTGCCGGCTGCACCCAACTTCTCGCAGCGCGGTTCACGGGAACGCTCCGAGTCAGCCGATCACTTTGATCTGCCCCCGTCTGTCCGTTCGGACAGGCGTTTCTTGTACCTGGAGCAATCTCAATGTCTTTTGAATCGCTGGGCCTGGCGCCCTTCCTGCTGCGTGCGCTTGCCGAGCAGGGCTACGAAAACCCGACCCCGATCCAGCAGCAGGCGATCCCGCTGGCGCTGGCCGGTCGCGACCTGCTGGCCGGCGCACAGACCGGTACCGGCAAAACTGCCGCGTTCGGCCTGCCGTTGCTGCAGCACCTGGGCACCGCCTCGCAGGAAGTGCGTGCCGGCCCGCGCAAGCCGCGTGCGCTGATCCTGGCCCCGACCCGCGAACTGGCCACCCAGGTGCATGACAGCCTGCGCGGCTACAGCAAGTACCTGCGTATCCCCAGCGCCTGCATCTACGGCGGTGTCGGCATGGGCAACCAGCTGGACATCCTGCGCCGTGGCGTGGACCTGCTGGTGGCCTGCCCGGGCCGCCTGATCGACCACCTGGAGCGTCGCAGCGTCGACCTGTCCGGCATTGAACTGCTGGTGCTGGACGAAGCCGACCGCATGCTCGACATGGGCTTCCTGCCGTCGATCAAGCGCATCCTGGCCAAGCTGCCGAAGCAGAACCGCCAGACCCTGCTGTTCTCGGCCACCTTCGAGGACAACATCCGCCAGCTGGCGCTGGAGTTCATGCGCAACCCGGAACAGATCCAGGTGACGCCGAAGAACACCGTGGCCGAAACCATCACCCACCGCGTGCACCCGGTCGATGCCGGCCGCAAGCGCGACCTGCTGCTGCACCTGCTGGCGCAGGACAGCCGCGAGCAGACCCTGGTGTTCGCCCGTACCAAGCACGGCAGCGACAAGCTGGCCACGTTCCTGGAAAAGTCGGGCATCAAGACTGCGGCGATCCATGGCAACAAGAGCCAGGGCCAGCGCCTGCGTGCGCTGGGCGACTTCAAGGCCGGCCGCGTGACCGTGCTGGTGGCCACCGACATCGCTGCGCGCGGCATCGACATCAACGAGCTGCCGAAGGTGATCAACTTCGACCTGCCGATGGTGGCCGAGGACTACGTGCACCGCATCGGTCGTACCGGCCGCAACGGCGCGACCGGCCAGGCGATTTCGCTGGTGGCGCAGGATGAAGTGAAGCTGCTGCGCGCGATCGTGCGCCTGCTGGGCCGCGACATGGACATCCGCGATGTACCGGGCTTCGAACTGCAGGTTCCGATCCGCTGGGGCAACAGTGCGCCGGGCAAGGCTGAGCACGATACCGGCGAGCGCGCACCGCGCAAGAGCCACGCACGCCGTCCGCACGGTGATGCGCCGCGCCATGCGCATGCCGGCCCGAAGAAGGCCGGCGGTGGCCGCCGCGAAGGCGGTGGAAATGGCCAGCAGCGTGCAGGTGCCGGCCAGGGCCAGCGCCGTGGCGGTGGTGGCAATGGTGGCGGCCGTGGTCGTGGCCAGGGTGGCGGCGGTGGTCGCGCTGGCTGATCCCAGCTGACATGGAGGGTGCTTCCCGTGCGCGGGGGGCTATCGAAGGACGGCGCTGACGCGCCGTCCTTTTTTGTTGCTGGCTATCGTGAGTAGAAGCCGGCGGTGTGCTGCGCTGAGGGCGGATGGGCGTGGGGCCAGCGCAAAACACGCCGTAAACCCATCCATGGGGGCTCGGTCGGCGCATCCATGCGCCTCACGGTTTTGCGCTGGCCCCACGCCCATCCGCTTCAAGCATTGCCCGCGCCTTCTTCTCCCGCCGGGTAGCCGGGAGAAGAAAGATGAAATTCAAATTCAAATTCAAATTCAAAGTCAAAAGCCGAAGCCGCAATTCCTGGCTTTGCCTTTGCTTTTGCTTTTGCCCTTGCTCCCGCCTTGGGGTCTGATGCGTCCGCGCCCGCAGGAAACTGTCATGGGAGGCAGGGGGCCTCAGCCAGGACCGTTGGCGCCAAGGATGGCGCCATCGAGCCCCCATGGATGGGTTCACGGCGTGTCCTGGCTGAGGCCCCCTGCCTCCCAAGCACAACAACGACTCGGCGCCAAACGCCTCAACCCCGCGCCTTACTCGGATTCACCAGATTCCCGAAGAAGATCGCGTTGATCAACAACCGGTCCGTGCCGTGCCAGTACTTGCGGTGCGCCGGGTCATCGGCAAACAGCACCACGTTGCCCTGCCCCTGCGCCGACACCAGCACCCACGCGCTGCCCGCCACCCGCGCACGGTTGCGCTCGGAAAGATAGCCATTCACCCGCGGCGGTGTGTCGATGCGTACCACCGTCGAGAACGGATTCGTGCTCGGCTGCAGCGTCACCGTGCTCTCCTTGTTGATCGCCAGTTGCCGGCGCGGCACGCCAAACGCCAGCGGATGACTGGTGTCCACATCGGCGCTCAGGATGTTGCCGCTGACCCGCTCGATCGCGGCGATGTCGCGCTGGTCACCGAATGCACGGCGGCTCTCGTCGGCAGTGTCTTCTTCCTTGCCGAGCTTCTCGCCGTCGGCCAACTTCTGCTCGATCGCCCACTTCGATGCACTGCCGTAGGTAACCAGCGAGCCACCCGCCTGCACCCAGCGCTTCAGCGCAGCCACCGCCGTGGTATCGACGCCGGTGTAGGTCCCCCCGGACAGCACGATCGTGGTGTAGCGGTCCAGGGACACTTTGCCCAGCTGCTGCGGGTCCAGCTTGCTGGCAGGCAAATGCAACTGCTGGTCGAGCAGGAACCAGGCCGAGCCGATCTCGGTGGCGGCCACGCCCTCACCCATCACCAGCGCAACCGCGGGTTTGCGCAGCGCCTTGACGCCGTCACTGCCCAGATCGATGCCTTCGCGGCTGCGGCCACTGGACAGCGCGTGCACCTGCACACCTGCCTCGCGCGCGGCCGATGTCACTGCCTCAAGCAGCGCCGCGCCCTGCAGCGCTTGCCCGGCAACCGGAATCACCAGGCTGCCGGCGGCGAAGCTGACGTCGCCCTGCGCGGTCGCGGTGGTGAACGGCTGGAATGCCGCACGTGCGCTCACGCCTTTGCCCTGCAGCGCGGCCAGCGCGCGCCCGGCGTTGTAGTCGCGCCAGTCGATCGCGTAGGCGAACCCGGCCTGGCCACCCAGCACCGCGCCCTGCTGCGCCGGCAACGCACTCACCCGTGCGCCGCCTTCGATACGGCTGCGGCTACCGGCGAAGGCCACGCCGTAGGCCGGTGCGATTGCATAGCTGGTGCTGCCGTAGAACACATCCCCCTTGATCGGCGGCGTCTCGGCAAAGATCGAATGCACCAGGCGGAACTGCGCCTGCTGCACCTGCACCACGTAGGCGCTGCCGGCATCGAAGCGCTGCCCATCGACGGTGACTGCACGCTCCAGCGCACGTACCTCGATGCGATGCAGCAGCAACAGTTCCAGCAGGCGGCGGGTCAGTGCCGGATCGTGCGCGTCGCCGAACACGAAGCTCTTCACCGGCTGCTGTGCGGCCTGCTTCAGCGCGCTCTGGAAGAACTGCTTCTGCAGGTCGAACAGGCCACTGCGCTCGGCCACTGCACCACGCACCGTGCCCAGCCCGGTGGCGACCTGGTTGCGGATGGTGAACGGGAAGGTCAGCAGGCCATTCACCGATTCCTGCACGCGGCCACGCGAACTGGCCTGCTCGACGGTGACGCCGACCGCGCCGTGGAAGTCCGGATAGGTCGAGCCGTACACCGGCGAGAAGTTGTCGAAATTCTCGCCGGTGTAGTACAGCGAACCCAAGGCATCCAGCGCCTGCGCATGGTACTTGGCCAGGGTCTTGTTGAACTCGTACGACGGCGCCGGAATCAACGGGCTGTGCATGCTCTTCGGCGAAGGCTCGAAGTAGTACGTGCTGTCCTTGCCCATTTCGTGGAAGTCGATCTGCACGTTCGGGTACCACTGGTGGAACACCTCCACCTTCGGCCGCGAGTCCTGCTGGGTCAGGGCCAGCCAGTCGCGGTTGAGATCGGTGAAGTAGTGGTTGGTGCGGCCCTGCGGGAACGGCTCGACGTGCTCCTTGTCAGCCGGGTCGGCCGAGGCCGGATCGGAGGCCCACGCGTTGTGCCAGTTGGCGGCGCGATCGCGACCGTCCGGATTCTGCGCCGGGTCGAACAGCACCACCGCCTGCTGCAGCCATTGCTGGGTCTCGGCACTGCGGTTGGCCACCAGGTAGTAGGCGGTCAGCATCGCCGCCTCGGCGCTGGAGGTCTCGTTGCCATGCACGCTGTAACCTAGCCACACCACCACCGGGCTGTCGCCCGCCGCACTGCGCGGCTGCGCCGGATCGACCAGGGTCGCGTGCTGCTGGCGGATCTGTTCCAACCGCGCGTGGTTACCGGCAGCGGTTACCGTGGCGATCAGCAACGGGCGGCCCTCGTAACTGCGGCCGATCTCGCGCACGCTGATCTTGTCCGAGCGTTTCGCCAGTTCCTGGAAGTACGCCACCAGCTGGTCGTGCCGGGTGTAACGGCTGCCGATCGGGTAGCCAAGGAACTGCTCGGGTGTGGGAATGGACGTATCGAACGCGGCCGCGTCGACGGCCTGCGGGAAGAAGTACGCACTCTGTGCCTGCGCTGGCTGCGGGCAGGACAGTGCGGTGGCGGCGGCGATCAGCAACGGAAGAACGGCACGACGATGCAAGGACACGGTGACTCCCCAGGACACAACGGCAGACGGTCGCGCGGCCGGCTCCCTGAAGAAACCGGCCGCAGCGGATGGATCAGAAGCGGTAATCGAAGCCCAGCGTGAAGTAGCGGCCGCGCAGGTCGTACTGGCTGAAGTCGTATGGCGCGCGGATGCCCGGGAACGAAGCGTCGTACGGCGGCGTCTTGTCAGCCAGGTTCTGCACCTTGGCATACAGCGTCAGCTTGTCGATGCCGGTGTAGCCCAGGTACAGGTCGTACTGGCTATAGCTGCCGACGCGCTGCTGCACGGCCTTGGCTGCGGTGCTGGCTTCCTGGCGGTAGCTGCTGGTGTAGTACCAGGTCACGGCTGCGTTGAAATCGCCGTACTTCCAGTCCAGCGTGGTGGTGGCCTTGTCCTTGGGCAGGGTCGCGCCCAGGTTGCTGCCGGCGTAGTCCACCAGCGGGCCACCGACCAGGGTCGGGCGACGGTAGTCGCGCACGTGGGTATAGGCCGAGGACACGGTGAAGTCACCCAGCGCCGCGGTCGGGATGCGCTGCCGCAGTTCGACGTCGATACCCGAGGTCTTCAGCTCGCTCAGGTTCTGGTAGCGGTTGTAGACCGCCTGCAGCTTGCCGCGCTCATCGCGCTGCACCGCGCCAGCCACGTTGTCGTTGACCAGGGTCTGGGTATTGTTGGTGCCGACCAGGTTGTCCAGCTGGATGCGGTAATAGTCCACGCTCAGGTTGGTGTTGGCCCACGGTGACAGCACCACGCCGAAGTTCACGCTCTTGGTTCGCTCCGGCTTCAGTGCGTTGTTACCGACGGTGAAGAAGGTCGGGTTCTGGCGCGAGCCCGGCACGTCCGGATCACGCGGATCAACCACGCTGCCGTAGGCGATGCTGGTGCTGTTGGAGTTTTCCGACAGCGACGGTGCGCGGAAGCCCTTCGAAGCGGACGCACGCACCAGCAGGACATCCAGGGGCTGCCAGCGCAGGCCGATCTTCGGCGAGAACGCATCGCCGAAATCGTCGTAGTGGTCGGCGCGCGCGGCGGCGGACAGCTCCAGCGTCGAGGCCAGCGGCACGTTCACTTCGGCGTAGGCCGCACTGACCTGGCGCTTGCCGTGTACTTCGGCAATGGCCGGGCGCACCTGCAGGCCGGCATCGATCTGCCACGGGTTGTTGGAGTCGAGCTTTTCGCGGCGCCACTCGGCACCGGCCGCGAAGCCGATCTCACCCGCCCAGGTATGGCCCAGGCTGCCGGAAATCTTCGCATCGATACCCTGCAGCTTGGATTCGGCCGGACGCAGCGTGGCGATGTTGATCGAATCACGCACCGACTGCGGCGTGGCCGCCGGGTTGAGCAGGTTGTAGCTGCCCGTGGCCAGCGCATCGGCCAGCGCCCAGCGGTTGGCGAAGCCGCCGGACACGCTCTCGCGCTCGCTGCTGCGTGCGCCGAACGCGGCCACTTCCCAATCCCACGACGCGGTGGTGCCACGCAGGCCGAACACGCCGCGGTAGGCGGTGGAACGGTTGGTCTTGATCGTGCCGCCGAGGTCGAAGAAGGTGTACTCGATTGGGATCGCGCGGCCGTACGGGTTGTACGGATTGTTGGCCGGCAGCAGCGACGACACCGGCTCGGCCAGGCCGCTGTTGGCGTTCAACGCGAAGCGGCCGCTTTCCAGGGTAAAGAACGGGCTGCTGCCGAACCAGGCGGCGCTCTTGATCTGGCTGTACAGCACTTCGCCAAAGGCCTCGACGTTGTCGTTCAGGCGGAAGGTGCCGTTGGCATAGGCCTGGTAACGCTTGGTCGAGGGGATCAGCGTGGTGAACGGCGCCTGGTTGAAGCCGCAGGTGTCACCGGACAGGCCATCAATCGGCGCGCTGGCAACGCGGGTGGTGCCGGCCGGGCAGTTGCCGTTGGCGTCGAGCATCGGTACCGACACGCCGTTGACCAGGTAGCGCGCACCCTTGGCCGACCAGCCGTTCCAGCGGCCACCCGGCTTGTCGGTGTAGATGCCGCTCCTGGTCAGGTTGCGTTCGTCCTGGTCCAGGCGCTCACGGTTGTACCCCTGCAGGCTGAAGAGGATGTTGTAGCCATCGGTGTCGAGATCACCCAGGCCACCGACGAACTTCAGGTTCTGCTCGTGCAGGCCGCCCTGGTCGGCACCGCCGAAGCTGCCGCCGATCTCGGCGCCTTCGAAGTTCTGCCGGGTGATGATGTTGACCACGCCGGCCACGGCGTCGGAGCCGTACACCGCCGAGGCGCCGTCCTTGAGCACCTCAATGCGCTCGACCGCGACCAGCGGCAGCGCATTGAGATCGACGAAGGTGTCGGACAGGCCACCGGCCGGGAAGCCGTAGTTGGCCAGCCGGCGGCCGTTGAGCAGCACCAGCGTGTTCTTCTGCGACAGGCCGCGCAGGCCGATGCCGGCCGAGCCGGACGCCCAGCCATTGTTGGTGGTTTCGTTGGCAGCGTTGCCGGTGTTGGCCGAGATCGAGCGCAGCACGTCGGCGACGGTGGCCTTGCCGGTCTGTTCCAACTGCTGGCGGCCGATCACCTGCACCGGGTTGGAGGCCTCGGTATCGGTGCGCTTGATGTTGGAACCGGTGACGCGCACGGCGGCCAGGGTGCTGGCTTCGCCACTGGCGTCGGCGGAGGTTTCGGCGGCGGCGGACAAAGGCGCGGCCAGAGCGACGGCCAGGGCCGCCACGAGCAGGGTGTGCTTGGGCATGACGATGTGGGGGAGGTGGAAAGGGCGACGTAGTTCCGCAGTAGTCCATGCCAGGCCGGGGTCCGGCCAATAACATCTCTTCATACGGATATAAGAGAAACTATCATCTCTTCATCCGGATGGAAAGAATTACTTCACGAAAGGCCAACAATCGCTCAGGATGGCCGGCCATCTGCGGCGTACAATCGCGCCATGGAAATCTTCAAAGTCTTCATGCTCGAGGCGGCGCACCGCCTCCCCAACGTGCCGCCGGGTCACAAGTGCGCGCGCCTGCATGGCCACTCGTTCCGGGTGGAACTGAAGGTCGAGGGCGAGCCCGGCGCGCAGACCGGCTGGATCATGGACTTCGGCGACGTGAAGGCGGCTTTCCAGCCGATCTATGACCGCCTGGACCATCACTACCTCAACGACATCCCCGGCCTGGAGAACCCGACCAGCGAGAACCTGGCGGTGTGGATCTGGAACCAACTCAAGCCCAGCCTGCCGGCGCTGAGCGAGATCACCGTGCACGAAACCTGCACCTCCGGCTGTCGCTACCGCGGCCCGACGGCCTGATCAACCCATTGATCTGAAAGGCTTTTCAAAGGCGCCCTGAGCGCCTTTGTTATTTTTGTTGCATTGCCGCATCAACGGCGTATGCTGCAATGCATCAAGCCACTCCCTGATGCCCCCATGGCCGCCGCCTTCAGCGATCGCTTCAGTGATGCCACCCGCCAGTTCGCCGCCGCCGCAACGCGCGCAAACCGATTGGCGTTGGAGAATGCGGAAAGCATGTTCGGCGTGCAGTTGAAGGTGATGGAGCGCAACCTGACCGCGACCGGCGGCTGGCTGGGCGAACTGGCCCGCAGCGACGACGCGGCCGGGATGCTCAACAAGGGCGCACAGCTGTGGCAGGACAACCTGCAGCGGCTGGGCCAGGCCCAGCAGGACGTGGTCGGTCTCGGCCTGGTGGCCAGCAAGGCGTGGTCCGAACTGGTGCAGGGTTACAACGAATCAACGGCGGACGCGAGCAACCACTGACGCGACGCAACGCTCATTGCGTGGGTCCCTCCCCCCATGCAATCCGGACCCGGCAGATCCCTCCCTCTGCCGGGTCTTTTTTTGCCTGGCGTCCGGATTCCGGAGTGCGTCTTCGTCCGATGTCTCTGCGAACTGAGGGGCCCCGCAGGGACAGGCAGGGGCCTGGGCAAATGTCCCGGCGCCGGCCGTTGGCCGCCACCTCCTCCTTTACTTTGCCCAGCCCCCCGCCCGCCCCGACGAGACTCGGCTTACGGCAGGTAAAGCGCAGCGCTCGTGGCGCCTTTCAACGAGGCGCCGACGAACTCCGAACGCAGGGCGGATGCCCTTGCGTACGAAGTAAAGGGGGAGGTGACGGCCAACGGCCGGCGCCGGAGGACATTCGTACGCAAGGGCCTCCGCCCTGCGCCGCGCAGGACAACCCGCGAAGGAACCTCAGCGCCCGCGACCACCATGCCAATGCTGGTGCCACGCCTGGAACATCAGCACGTTCCACAGGTGCGTGTGCCACTTGCGCTCGCCGCGCAGGAACGCTTCCCAGATGCCGCGCACGCGTGCCGCATCGAAGCAGCCCTGGTTGCGAAGCAGCTGCGGGTCCAGCAGCGCCTCCGCCCAATCGCGCAACGGACCGGCCAGCCAGCGCGCCATGGGCGGGCCAAAGCCACGCTTGGGACGGTACACCAGCGGCTCGGGCAGGTAACGTGCCAACAGATTCTTCAGAATGAGTTTGTGTTCGCCATCGTGGTACTTCAGGTGCTGCGGCAGGCGCCAGGCCAGGCGCACCACCTCCATGTCCAGCAATGGCGCACGGGTTTCAACGCCCGCCGCCATGCCCGCGCGATCAACCTTGGCAAGGATGCCCTCGGCCAGGTCCATGCGGAAATCCAGCAGCTGGATGCGCGCCTCGGCCGGCAGCGCCGTGTCCTGCTGCTGGAAGATCGTCAGCGGCTCACGCGCACCCAGCACTACCTGCGCCGGCTGCCGCCAGCGCGTCACGCGCTGCAGGTAGTGGCCTTCCACGTCGTTGGCGGCGACTTCCGCCACCAGCGCACGCCAGCCGCCGAGGCGGCCTCGCTCCACGTTCATCCGGTTGCCGCTGCGCCGTGCCAGGTCACGCACCCAGTCCGGCAGGCCGCCGCACAGGCGTGCGTTGCGCAGCGCGCGGCCGTAGCTGGGGTGACCGAAGAACAGTTCATCGCCGCCATCACCGGTCAGTGCAACCGGCTTGCGAGCGCCCAGCAGTTCGCTGGCGAGCAGGGTCGGCAGCTGCGAGGCATCGGCGAACGGCTCGCACCAGACCTGCGGCAGGCGCTGCAGCAGGTCCAGGCCCTGGCGCGCGTCCATGCGGTGCAGGTGATGCTGCACGCCCAGGTGACGCGCGACCTGCGAGGCCCAGTCGCTCTCATCATGGCCGGGATCGTCGAAACCGACCGTCCAGGCTTCGATCGGCAGAGTCGACTGCGCCTGCATCATTGCGGTTACCAATGAGGAATCGGTGCCTCCGGACAGGAACGCGCCGCAGGCCAGCGGCGAGTGCATGCGTGCGGCAATGGCCTTCTGCAGTACCGCTTCCAGCTGGTCGGTGGCCTGCTCCAGGCTGGGTGCCGGCTGCAGTGGTTCCTGCAGCGCGCTCTGCATCGCATCGCGTGCACACCAGTAGCGTGAGCCGCCCTGTGTGGCCTGGCTGGAACCGCCAGCCGCATGGTCATTCAGATCGATGCGCAGCATCGCGCCGGCCACCAGCTTGTGGATACCGCGGTAGATGGTGTGTGGTGCCGGCACATAGTCATGGCGCAACAGCAGGCTCAGCGCATCCTGGTCGATGCCAGGGGCAAATCCGGCGAAGGCCTGGAGCGCCTTCAACTCCGAGGCAAACAGGAACTGGCCCTGGTACCAACCGTAGTACAGCGGCCGCTCGCCGACCCGGTCGCGGGCCAGCCACAGTTCGCGCGCCTCCCGGTCCCACACACTGAAACCGAACGCGCCCTCGATGCGCGACAGCGCCCGCTCCACGCCCCATTCGACGATCGCCTGCAGCAGCAGCCGCGCATCGCTGCAACTGCGTGGCAGGTCGCGCAGCTGCGCCTGCAGGTCACTGCGGTTGTACAGGCGGCCGTCCAGGCACAGCACGTAGCGACCGCAGTCCGAGCTCAGCGGCTGTAATGGCGTATCGGTGGGCGCCCGGCAGTGGCCCAGTGCCAGGCCGGCCCCGGCGTCGGTCCAGTAGCCAATGCGGCCCCGGCCGCGCTGCTGCAGGGCGCGCAGCATCGGTGCCAGGCGCTGCAGCAGGTGTTCGTCCTCGGCAGGTGGCAGCCAGGCCCCGACCACGCCACTCATCGGGCACCTCTGCAGCGGCAGCGGCGGGACGGGTTCAGCAGGTAGAGGGCGGGCGACATGGGAACGGCACGCGGAGCGGAGGAGACTCCATGCTCTGCGCCCTGACGGCCCCGCGTCAGTCGCGTTGCTGTCAGCGATGGTCACCAGACGTATCACGAAGGTAACGCTTTGTAACAGCCTCAGGCTATGCTCAACGCCAAGCTGTTGCCAGGCCTGGAGTGCGGCCCCAGCGCCAGCAACCCCGGCTGAATGGCGCCCACCCGCTGGACCCGGGCGGCCCGCAGGCTGGGATAGCATCGCCGCGCTCGTGCCGTGGCGGTACGTTTGCGTCCACGGAGGCCTTGGAAATGCTGGATATCGTACTGGTCGAAGACGATGCCCGCCTGGGAACGATGGTCAGTGACTACCTGCAGCGGCATGGCTACCAGGTCGCCCATGAACGCAGCGGCGAACGGGCAGTGGCCCGGATCCTGGCGGAAAAGCCGGCGCTGGTCCTGCTCGATGTCGGCCTGCCCGACCAGGATGGTTTCGAAGTGTGTCGGCAGATCCGGCCCCACTATGACGGCATCATCTGCGTGCTGACCGCCCGCACCGACAACATCGACCAGGTGCTGGGCCTGGAACTGGGGGCCGACGATTACATCGGCAAACCGATCGAACCGAGGGTGCTGCTGGCCCGGCTGCGTGCCCACCTGCGCCGCCACCGCCGGGTCGAGCCACGTGACGGCAGCCTGCGCTTCGGCGAGCTGAACATCGACCCTTCCACCCGCAACGTACACCTGCAGGGCGGCCTGCTGGAGCTCACCACGGCCGAGTTCGACCTGCTGTTCCTGCTGGCCAGCAACGCCGGCCAGATCCTGGACCGCGATGCGCTGCTGCGCGGCCTGCGCGGGATCGCCTTCGACGGCCTGGACCGCTCGATCGATGCCCGCATCTCGCGCCTGCGCCGCAAGCTGGGCGACAACCCGGAGCAGCCAGAACGGATCAAGACCGTTCGCGGCCGCGGCTACCTGTTCAGCCGCTCGGCATGGGGATGACGCGCACGCCGTCGGCGATGCGCGGCCACGCCTTCCACTTCCTGCGCTACGGCATCGGCTTCCTGCTCGCCCATCTGTTGCTGATCGTGCTGGGCCTGTGGGCCTGGGATGCCCTGCTGGAAGACCGCACCGAAGCCGGCCTGCAGGCCGAGATGCGCGGCACGCACGCGCTGCTGCAGCATCGCTTCGCCGAAACCCCGCGTGAACAGTGGCCGGCGCTGGCCCGCGAACTCGACGCTGATTTCGCCTATGCCCTACGCCTGGTTCCTTTGGCCGAGGCGGTGAAGGCGCTGCAGTCCAGCCAGCGACCGCCATTCAACAACGGCCGGGTGCAGATCGACCTGGAGCACATGCGCAGCCTGCAGCGCATCGGTGACAGCGGCTACGCGCTGATGCTGGGGCCGCTGGACGAAGCGCTGCCTGACGAAAGCTGGCAGGACAGCGAAGTCTCCGGCGTGGCGATCCTGCTGCTGATCCTGATGGTGGCGGTGGCACTGCCGATGTACGTGATGGTCTACCGGCTGTGGCGCGACGTCTCGCAGCTGGCCCAGGCGGCGCGGCGGATGCGCGACGGCCAGCTGGACACGCGTGCGCCGCGCGCCGGCACCGCACTGGTGCGGCCGCTGGCCAATGCCTTCAACCACATGGCCGAGCAGCTGCAGCAACTGCTGGAAAGCCAGCGGGTGCTCGCGCAGGCGGTGGCGCACGAAGTCCGCACGCCGTTGGCACGGATGCGTTTCGGCCTGGCCGAGCTGGAAGACAGCGCACTCGACGACGTGCAGCGCGATGCGCTGGGCGGCCTGCGCACCGATGTGGATCGGCTGCAGCACCTGACCGACGCCGGCGTCGAGTACGCCGCACTGGGTCGCTGCCATCAGCTGACCCGCCAGCGCCTGCAGCTGGCGGCGCTGGTGCGCGGCGTGGTCGCCCAGTTCGCGCCGCTGCCGGTGCCGGTGCAGCAGGCGCTGTCGCCGGTGGGCCTGGTCAACGTCAACCGGCACATGCTGGAGCTGGCACTGCGCAACCTGCTCGGCAATGCACTGCGTTACGCGCGCCGGCAGATCCGTATTGCCAGCACCGTCAATGACGGCTGGCTGTGCCTGCAGGTGGAGGACGACGGCCCCGGCATCGCACCCGAACTGCGCGGCCAGGTACTGCAACCCTACGTGCGGCTGGACCCGGGCAGCCCGGGCTTCGGCCTCGGCCTGGCGCTGGTGCAGGTGGTGGCCGACAAGCACGGCGGCCACGTTGAAGTGACCGACTCCGAACTGGGAGGTGCGTGCATCCGCCTGAAACTGCCGCTGGAAAGCGGCGGTGCGGTGACGGGCGAACCGGCCTGCTAGGCCGCCGGTTCGGCGCGTGGCAGGGCAAACACGAACAACGCGCCGCTCGCGCTGTCACGCAGTTCGATCCTGCGCCCATGCAGCTGCACGATGCGCTGCACGATCAGCAGGCCCAGCCCGCCGTTGTCGCCACGCCGAGCGCCGAGCGCGGCCGGTGCCTGGAACAGGTGGGTGCGCAGCGCTGGCGCCACCCCGGGGCCATCATCGGCCACGCTCACCTCCACGCTGTCATCGGTTGCGCGCAGGCGCACCTCGATCTGCCCACCCTCGGGTGCATGCCGCAGCGCGTTGTCGAGCAGGTTGGTCAGCACCCGCTCGACCAGGCCCAGATCAGCACGCACCAGCGGCAGGCCGGGCGGGAACTCGGCGTGCAGGTGCTGGTTGCGCGCCTGCGCCGCCAGCTCGAATTTCTGCAGCACATCCTGCAGCAGTTCCGGCAGCGCGAACACTTCCCACTCCAGGCGCACTTCGCCATGTTCCAGCCGCGCCAGCTCGAACAGCGCGCGTGCCAGCCGGCCGACCTTGGCACTCTGTGCCAGCGCGATGCCGAGATAACGGCGCCGCTCGTCCGGCGACAGCGTGGCGTCCTTCAACGCCAGTGTTTCCAGGTAGCCATGCAGCGACGACAACGGCGTACGCAGGTCATGCGAGATGTTGGCGACCAGCTCGCGGCGCTGCAGATCCTGCTGGCGCAGCTGCTGCCACTGCTCGCCCAACCGTTGCGCCATCTGCGCATGCGCATGTTCGAGGATCACCAGTTCATCGCGCTCACCCGGGCGCAGCGGCTCCGCCGGCGGCAGTGGCGTGGGTGCATCGATGTCGAAGGCCTGGATGCGTCGGGTCAGCCGCCGCAGCGGGCGTGTCACCCAGTAGAAGGCCACCAGCCCGGCCAGCAGGCCGAGGCCACCAACGAGTGCCACCGACCACAGCGTGGTGTTCCACTGGCTGCCGGCGGCGAGGTCGTCGGCCAGCATCTGCCGGTGCTCGCCCACCAGCACCACGTACACATAGCCGGCCTGGCGGCCCTGCACGATCAACGGTGCAGCACTGAACACCTTGCGGCCATCGGCGCTGCGCGGATCATCACCGAGGATCGGCAACGGTGCTCCCGCCAGCAGGCGGCGCAGCGGCGCCACGTCCACCCGGGTGCGCACCAGGTGCCCACTGGGCGCATCGTGGCCAAGGATGCGGCCCTGGTCGTCCAGCAGGTAGACCTCGACGCTGGGGTTGACCGCCATCAGCTGGCCGAACAGCGCGCGCACGGCGGCATCGCGCATGCCGCTGGTATCCATCAGCTCGCTGCGCTGGGCAATGTGCTCGGCCAGGCCCAGCGACAGCCGCTGTACCACCTCCTGCTCGTGGCGGGTGTTGGCCCGCATCTGCAGTGCAAGCAGCGCCATGCAGCACGCCAGCATCAGCGCAGCGGTCACCACCGCCAGCTTCTGCCACAGGTTCGGCTTGATCATGCCGCCGCCCCGGCCGGATCGACCAGCTTGTAGCCGCGGCCCCACACCGTCAGCAACCGCCGTGGGTTGGCCGGGTCCGGCTCGATCTTGCTGCGCAGGCGATTGATATGGGTGTTGACCGTGTGTTCGTAGCCATCGTGCTGGTAGCCCCAGACCTGGTTGAGCAGTTCCATGCGCGCGAACACCTGGTCCGGATGACGGGCGAAGAACAGGAGCAGGTCGAACTCGCGCGGGGTCAGCTCCAGCGCGTTGCCATCCACCGAGGCGGTGCGCGCGACCGGATCCAGCTGCAGGCCGCCCAGTTCGATCGCGCCGGCATCGATGCGTGCGCTCTGCGCCATCGCCTCGGCGCGGCGCAGCAATGCGCGCACCCGCGCTACCAGTTCCGGCATCGAGAAGGGCTTTGCCAGATAATCGTCCGCGCCCAGTTCCAGGCCGACGATGCGCTGGGTTTCGCTGCCGCGCGCGCTGATGATGATGATCGGCACATAGCGCGCCATCGCGCGTGCACGCTGGCAGACCTGCAGGCCATCCACGCCGGGCAGCATCACGTCCAGCACCAATGCATCCCACGGACCTTCCTGCTCCAGCAGGCGCAGGCCGGCATCGCCGCTGGCGGCATGGGCCACGTCGTAGCCCTCATCGCCCAGGTGCATGCGCAGCAGGTCGGCGATGTGGGCATCGTCTTCAACGATCAGCACGCGTTTGGTCGACATCGGCAGCTCGGGGCCAGTGGGGAGGCTGGCAGCATTGTGGCGCGGGGCGGCCGCCGATACCTCACGAAAAATTGAATCCTGCGTGAGGATTCGTTGACCCGGGCGGGTGCAGCATGGCCCCGTCGCCCCTTCCCGGAGTCCGCCATGTCCCTGTCCCGCCGCCATCTGCTGGGCCTGGGTGGTGTTGCCACCGCTGCCGGCCTGCTCGGTCTGGGGGCCTGCAGCCGCGCCGCCCCGGCGGCCGCTGAAGCGCGCCCGCCGCGACAGTTCGAGGTCATGCACAGCGATGCGCAATGGCGCCAGCGGTTGACCCCGGCGCAGTACGCGGTGCTGCGCCAGCAGGGCACCGAACGCCCCTGGAGCAGCCCGCTCAACAAGGAACACCGGCAAGGCACCTTCGCCTGCGCCGGCTGTGCACTGCCGCTGTTCTCCTCCTCCACCAAGTTCGAGAGCGGCACCGGCTGGCCCAGCTTCTGGGCACCGCTGCACAACGCCATCGGCGAAGACCGCGACGTGACCTTCGGGATGCTGCGGGTAGAGGTGCACTGCCGCCGCTGTGGTGGCCACCTTGGACACGTGTTCAACGACGGCCCGCGCCCGACGGGGCTGCGCTACTGCATGAACGGTGCGGCGATGGTGTTCGTTCCCGGCGCCACGGACGGTACCGCCGACGGCTGGCGGGTGCCGGTCGGTTCTTCCCCTGCTTCCGGAGCCTGACGATGCTGCTGTTGCTGCTTGCCTACCTCGGCGGCGCGCTGACCCTGCTCAGCCCGTGCATCCTGCCGGTGCTGCCGTTCGTGTTCGCGCGTGCCGACCGCCCCTTCCTGCGCAGCACGCTGCCGTTGCTGCTGGGCATGGCGCTCACCTTCACCGTGGTCGCCAGCCTCGCCGCCGTGGGCAGCCAATGGGTGGCGCAGGCCAACCAGGTCGGACGCTGGATCGCCCTGCTGCTGATGGCGTTGTTCGCGGTCGCCCTGCTGTGGCCACGACTGGCCGACCGTCTGCTGGCGCCGTTCCAGCGCATGGGTGCCCACTTGAGCGCGCGCGCCGATGCCGCTGATGCCGCTGGGCGTGGCGGCGCATGGACCTCGCTGCTGATCGGCATCGCCACTGGCCTGCTGTGGGCACCGTGCGCCGGGCCGATCCTCGGCCTGGTGCTGACCGGCGCCGCCCTGCACGGTGCCAGCGTCGGCACCAGCACGCTGCTGCTGGCGTATGCGCTGGGCGCGATCACCGCGCTGGCACTGGCGGTGTGGGTGGGCGGCCGCGTGTTCCGCGCACTGCAGGCGCGGCTTGGTCTCGGCGACGCACTGCGCAAGGTGCTGGGCGTAGCCGCGCTGCTGGCGGTGGTGGCGATTGGTCTGGGCTGGGATACCGGCCTGCTCACCCGTCTTTCGACGGTCAGCACCGCACGCATCGAGCAGAGCCTGCTGGATGCGGTACCCGGCGCGCAGCCGGCGGCACCGCCGATGATGATGATGGCCGGTGCCAACGCCGCAGCCGATGCACCGCTGCCGGTGGAAGGCACCCTGCCCGCGCTGGACGGCGCCACCGGCTGGCTCAACAGCCCACCGCTGACGGCCCAGCAGCTGCGCGGCAAGGTGGTACTGGTCGATTTCTGGACGTACTCCTGCATCAACTGCCTGCGCGCGATGCCGTTCGTGCACGAATGGGAACGCCGCTACCGTGACCACGGCCTGGTGGTGATCGGCATACACACGCCGGAGTTCGCCTTCGAGCGTAACCCACGCAACGTGATGAAGGCGGTGCAGCAGCTGAAGGTCGAGTACCCGGTGGCGCTCGACAACCAGTACACGATCTGGCGCGCGTTCAACAACCGCTACTGGCCGGCGCAGTACTTCGTCGATGCGCAGGGCAACATCCGCGGCCACCAGTTCGGCGAAGGCAACTACGCGCGCTCGGAACAGGTGATCCGTCGCCTGCTGGCCGAAGCCGGGCAGACGAACCTGCCGCCACCGGCCGATCCCGCTGCCGCCGACCTGAAGGGCGTGGCCGTGCAGGCCGACATGGGCAACCTGCGCTCGCCGGAAACCTACCTCGGCCACGCCCGTGCCGAGCAGTTCGCCTCACCCGGCGGACAGCGCAGCGACAGCGCGTTCGACTACACGCTGCCGACCACCCTGGCGTTGAACCAGTGGGGACTGTCCGGCCACTGGACCATTACCGACGAGGCCGCAGAGCTGCAGCGGGCCGGTGGCCGCATTGCCTTCCAGTTCCATGCGCGCGACCTGCACCTGGTGCTGGCACCGACCCGCGACGGCACGCCGGTGCGCTTTCGCGTCTGGCTGGACGGCAAGCCGCTGCCCGCCGCCGATGCTGGCAGCGATGTCGATGCCGATGGCAGTGGCGTGGTCGACGAGCACCGCCTGTACCAGCTGGTGCGCCAGCGCGGCACGGTCGGTCCGCACCGCTTCGAGATCGAATTCCTCGATGCGGGCGTGCAGGCCTATGCCTTCACTTTTGGTTGAAACGGGAGGACATGATGAAACTCTCCTTTGAACAGGGCATCGTCGCCGGTGTCGCCGGACTGGTGGCCACCGCATTGATCGCCGGTGTGCTGCTGGTCGACCACGGCGCGGCTGCGGCGCCGGTCGAAGCCAGCGCGCAGACCCAGGCACTACCGGCACCCACGGGCGATGCGGCGTTCCGCGATGACGCGACCCACGCCAGCGTGGTGTTCGCCGGCGGTTGCTTCTGGGGCGTGCAGGGCGTGTTCCAGCACGTCAAGGGCGTGAGCAATGCGGTGTCCGGCTACATCGGCGGCAGCGCCGCCGACGCGCGTTACGAGCGGGTCAGCAGCGGCCAGACCGGCCACGCCGAAGCAGTGAGGATCGACTACGACCCGCGCCAGGTCAGCTACGGGCAGTTGATGCAGGTGTTCTTCTCGGTGGCACACGACCCGACCCAGCTCAACCGCCAGGGGCCGGACCACGGCAGCCAGTATCGATCGGCAATCTTCACCGATGACGCCCGCCAGCAGGCAGCCAGCCGCGCCTACATCGCCCAGCTCGGCCAGGCCGGCAGCTACCGCGCACCGATCGTCACCCAGCTGGTCAGCGGCCAGCGCTTCTACCCGGCCGAAAGCTACCACCAGAACTACATGGCGAACTACCCGCAGGCCGCCTACATCCGCTACTACGACGCACCGAAGCTTGCGGCGCTGGGCAAGCAGTTCCCGGCGCTGTACCGGCGCGAGGCGGCGCTGGTGCCGATGCGGTAGCCGGCATTCCCCCTTGGGCTGACCGACGCTCGGCGGTGCTCTCTGTAGAGCCGAGCCCACGCTCGGCTGCTGTTGGCGGAAGTGCAGCCGAGCATGGGTTCGGCTCTACACACAGAAAAAGACGCACGGCCATCCAGCCGTGCGTTTGGGAAGTATCGGCCGTGCCCCGATCAGGCCAGGCCGACAACGACATGCTAGGCTCGCCATCATCATGGGTACAGCACCAGATGGCGGGATATTCGATGGATACAGATGACCAGGCCTCGATCATTCCCCCCCGCTATCAACGGCTGTCGGATGAGTTGGCCGAAGCCATTCATGGTGGCCGCCTTCCGGTCGGCAGCCGCCTGCCTTCGCTGCGGCAGATGGCCCTGCAGCGCAGGCTCAGCCTGAACACGGTGATTGCCGCCTATCGCCAGCTGGAGGACGCCGGACTGGTGATTCCGCGGCCGAAGGCGGGCTTCGAAGTCGCGCCGCGGCTGTCGGTGCCGGAGCGTTCGCTGCGCGACACCCCATCCGCGCCCACCGCGCCGCTGCAGCAGGTCCTGATGGCCCGGGTACTGGAAGCACAGCGCCGCCCGGGTGTGGTCGATCTGGCCTTCGCCGGCCCACGTGGTCGCCAGTTCTATCCCGGCGCGCAGCTGGCCCGGCATACCGCGCAGGTGCTGCGCCACGGCCAGCAGACGGTGGAGACCTATGCGAGACCCAACGGCTCCCCCCGGCTGCTGGCACAGATCGTGCGCCGCGGTCCGCGCATGGGACTGCACACCCACGCCGAGCGACTCCTGCTGACCCATGGTGCGATGGAAGCCCTGCAGCTGGCGTTGCGCGCGGTCACCCAGCCCGGTGACGCGGTGGGCATTGAGGCGCCGTCCTACTTCAACCTGTATCCGTTGCTGGCCAACCTCGGCCTGCAGGCCATCGAGTTGCCCACCCACCCGCAGCACGGACTGGACGTGGATGCACTGGATGCGCTGCTGGAGCACAGGCCGCTGGCTGCACTGGTGGTGATGCCGACCGTGCACAACCCGCTCGGCTGCACCATGCCGACCGCCGCCAAACAACACCTGGCCGAGCTGGTCAACGCACGGCAGCTGCCGCTGATCGAGGATGCGGTGTACGCCGAGCTGCAGTTCTGCGAACCGCCGGCACCCTTGCTGAAAGCCTTCGATCGCGATGGCTGGGTGATGGTGGTCGGTGGCTTCTCAAAGACACTGGCGCCGGATTACCGCATCGGCTGGCTGGATGGCGGCCGCTTCGCAGAGCGCATCGCACTGCTGAAGTTCCAGTCCACCGGCGGCGAGCCGCAGCTGCTCGGCGATGCGGTGGCCGCGTATCTGGAAGCAGGCAGCTACGAGCACCATCTGCATCGCATGCGTCGTCTGTATCGCGAACAGGTCGGGCGGCTGCGCCAGCTGGTGGCCGAACATTTCCCGCCCGGTACCCGCGCCACCGAACCACAGGGCGGGTTCCTGCTGTGGCTGGAACTGCCGGGCGTGGATACGCGAGAGCTGTTCGAGCGTGCACTGCAGGAGGATATCGTGTTCATGCCGGGCCAGGTGTACTCGCGCGGCGCACGCTACCGCCACTGCCTGCGGCTGTCGTGCTGCCAGAGCCTGGATGCGCGCTTCATCGGTGCGGTGGAGCGGCTGGGTGCGATCGCACGGGAGCTGGCAGTGCGCCAGCTCCTGTAGAGCCGAGCCTACGCTCGGCTGCCCTTCGCTGACGGTCCCCGCTGAGCCGAGCATGGGCTCGGCTCTACAGGAAGCAGGTCAGTCGAGCAGGTGCGTACTCAGGATCTGACCATCCGCCCCCGGCAGATGCGGCAGCCGTCCCCAGCACGGCATCGGCAGGCGCTGCTGCAGCGTGGCGATGTTCTCGTCCTGGCGCTGCATCGCAGGATCAATGTGGTTGCCGATCCAGCCCAGGCGGTCCACGCCGCTGGCCTGCAGTGATTGCGCAGTCAACCGCGCATGGTTGACGCAGCCAAGCCGCATGCCCACCACCAGCAGCACCGGCAGCTGCAGCGCACGCACCAGGTCGAGCTGGTCCAGCGTGGCCGAAACCGGCGCCAGCCAACCGCCAACCCCCTCCACCACCACGATATCGGCCTGCGCGCGCAGTCGCGCGAACGCGGCCACGATCGGCGCCAGTTCCACCTGCACGCCGTCCTCGGCCGCCGCCAGCTCCGGTGCCAGCGGCTGCCGCAGCGCATATGGGTTCAGGTCGGCATAGTCCGGCACCGGCCAGCTGGCCGCCTGCAGTGCCAGCGCGTCCTCGTTGCGCAGGCCCTGCCCCAGGTCTTCGCTGCCACTGGCCACCGGCTTCATGCCGACCGCACGCAGGCCGCGCCGGCGCAGCGCATGCAGCAGCGCAGTGCTGGCCGCGGTCTTGCCGATTTCGGTGTCGGTGCCGGTAACGAACAGGGCGGGCGGCAGCGTGGCAGGCAACGGCATCGATTGGCTCCAACAGGGCAACAGAGCGTGCATTATCGCCGGCCCGTCGCGCTTGCTAGACTGCGGGCATGTTCGCCAATGCCTCGCTCACCGGCAGCAAGCCGGAACAATACGCCCAGCTGCTGGAACAGGCCCGTGGCCTGGTCTACGCCGAGTCCGACCGCATCGCCAACGCGGCCAACCTCTCCGCACTGGTCTACCACGCCCTGCCCGACCTGAACTGGGTGGGTTTCTACCTGTACGATGGCAAGGAACTGGTGGTCGGCCCGTTCCAGGGCCTGCCGGCCTGCGTGCGCATCCCGCTGGACAAGGGCGTGTGCGGTGCCGCCGCCAGCCAGCGGGTCACCCAGCGCGTGGAGGATGTCGACGCCTTCCCCGGCCACATCGCCTGTGATTCGGCCTCGCGTTCGGAGCTGGTGGTGCCGCTGCTGCGCGGCGATGAACTGATCGGCGTGTTCGACATCGACAGCCCGAAGGTGGGCCGCTTCGATGCCGACGACCAGGCCGGCCTGGAAGCCATCGCCCGCGTGTTCGTCGAGGCGCTGGGATGAACGCACCCAAGCTGCGCAACATCGGCCCCAAGAGCGCGGCCTGGCTGCGCCAGGTCGGCCTGCGCAGCCGCGACGACCTGGTCGCGATCGGAGCGGTCGGTGCCTTCGTCAAGGTCAAGCGTGCCGGCTTCAAGCCCAGCCTGAACCTGCTGTACTCGCTGGAAGGTGCGTTGCTGGACTGCCACTGGCAGGAACTGAGCGAGCCGCAGCGCGATGCGCTGGTACAGGACTATGAAGCGCGCATCGCCGCGCATCCGCTGAAGGCGGCCGGCCCGGCGTCTGGCCCGGTGCATGAGCACCGCTTCGATGCCGACGATGAGGCGGAAGACAGCGTGACCGAGCGCGCGGACGAGGATTGAGCCGCGCCCTCCTGTAGAGCCGAGCCCACGCTCGGCTGGCCTTTCTGATCGAAGTGCAGCCGAGCATGGCTCGGCTCTACAAGAGCAGCTCAGGGCTGCTGCAGTTCCAGCAATTCGCCCACCAGCCCGGCCTCACCGCGCTCCAGCCACACACGCAGGCGCGTGCCATGGTCGATGCGCAGCGCCCAGCACAGCGACATCGGCAGGCCGCAGACCTTCGACAGCACCATGCGCAGCGGGCCGCCATGGCTGACCACCAGCGTCGGCACCGGATCGTCATCATCGAGCAGGCGATCCAGCGCGCGCGCGATGCGCCGCTCGAAGTGGCCCCAGCTTTCGCCGTTCGGCGGCGGGAACGCATGCGGGTCAGCATGGAAGGCAGCCAGTGCATCCTCCGGCAGGTCGAACAGCGACTGCCCGTCCCAATCGCCGAAATCCAGTTCCTCCCATTCCTCGTCCGCTTCCACGTCCAGCCCGCGCGGCGTGGCCAGCGCCATTGCCGTGTGCAGCGCGCGCAGCCGCGGCGAACTGATCACCCGCTCCCAGGGCTGCGCGGCGTAGGCGTCGACCAGTTCCTGCGGCAGGCGGGCCAGCTGCGGTGGGTCGCTGCGGCCATCGAGGAACTCATCGCGACCGTTGCCGGCATGGCGGACCAGGTCGAGGATCATGCGTGCGTTCCGTACAGGCAACGCGGGGACAGCGGAAAACGGGCGGACATCGGCAACGGCACCACGGGATCGAGGGACCATTCTAAGGGCACAGCAAAGGCAGTCGAGCAGGCGCGACGCAACGGGAGTGCCTGCGATGCCGTAGACTGCGCGCACTTCCAGGTGACCTGCGGCCACGGCCGGCAGGTTGAAACGGGAAGCCGGTGACGCGTGATTCCACGCCAGGCCGGCGCTGCCCCCGCAACGGTAAGCACGTCAGTTCCGGGCAACACTGCCACTGTGCCTCAGGCATGGGAAGGCGCCTGGACGGCGGCCTCGCGCCGCCCGGCGGCAAGCCCGGAGACCGGCCCGGAAGCCTCAGGTCGCGATGCGGTGGGCATGGCGCTGGATGACCGTGGCGTGCGCTGCGGCATCGGCGCGTGCCTGCCTTCGCGGCTCCTCCCCTTCGCCACGCGGGCGTGCGTGGCACCTGGAGTCCCCCATGAAGCTGCAGTCCCGAATGTTGTCCCTGGCCGTGCTGGCCGCCCTGCCCGCGCTGGCCCAGGCCGCCAATGACACCACCGCGCTCGACCAGATCCTGGTCACTGCGACCCGCACCCCGATCGCCCTGCAGGACAGCATCGCGCCGGCCCAGGTGATCGACCGCGCGCAGATCGAATCCAGCCAGGCCACCTCGCTGCAGGAACTGCTGCGCGGCCGCGCCGGCATCAACCTGACCAATGCCGGCGGCTTGGGCAAGCAGAGCTCGCTGTTCCTGCGCGGCACCAACTCCGGCCACACCGTGGTGCTGGTCGATGGCGTGCGCATCAACAGCGCCGACCTCGGCCTGGCGATGTACCAGGACCTGCCGCTGGCACAGATCGAGCGCGTGGAGATCGTGCGTGGCCCGCAGTCCAGCCTGTACGGCGCGGACGCCATCGGTGGCGTGATCCAGATCTTCACCCGCCGCAACCAGGGTGATTTCGCCCCGCACTTCCAGCTCGGTGGCGGCAGCAACGGCCTGCGCGAAGCCAGCGGCGGGATCGGCGGCGGGACCGAACGCGGCTGGTTCGGCGCTGACATCGCCTACCAGCATTCCGATGGCATCGATGCCTGCCGCGGCTCCTCCTCGGTGTTCACCGCGGGCTGCTTTGCCGACGAGCATGACCGCGACGGCTACCGCAACCTGTCCAAGAGCCTGCGCGGTGGCTACACCTTCAACGACCAATGGAACGTGGAAGGCAGTGCATTGCGTGCCGACGGAAAGAACCATTACGACGGCTACTACAACTATTCGGAAACCCGCCAGCAGGTGCTGTCCGGCAAGCTGCGCTACACCCCGTCCGAACGCCTGGCGTTCACCGCCAATGTCGGCCGCAGTGACAACGAGTCGGACAACTTCGGCGACTTCGATGCCCGTGGCAGCGCCCAGACCCATCGTGACAGCGCCTCGCTGCAGGGCGACTTCGGCATGGCCGAAGGCCAGCTGCTGAGCACCGGCGTGGACTGGAGCGAAGACAACCTGGATGGCAGCAGCGCCGGGTACCTCGTCGACAGCCGTCGCAACACCGGCGTGTTCGTGCAGTACCAGGGCCGCTTCGGCCGCCACCAGCTGCAGGTCAGCGCACGCAACGACGACAACCAGCAGTTCGGCAACCACGCCACCGGCAGCGCCGGCTGGGCGATGGAACTGGGCCACGGCCTGCGCCTCAACGCCAGCTATGGCACCGCGTTCAAGGCGCCGACCTTCAGCGATCTGTACGACCCGTGGAGCGGCGTGCCGACGTTGAACCCGGAGAAGTCCAAGAGCGCCAACCTGGGCGTTTCGCAGCAGGGACAGGGCTGGCACTGGGGCCTGGACGTCTATGAAACCCGCATCGATGATCTGATTACCTACGATGCGGCGACCTTCAGGATGCAGCAGGTGGAGAAGGCGCGCATCCGCGGTGCCGAACTGACCGGTGGCGTGCTGCTGGCCGGCTTCGACATCAACGCCCAGCTCAGCTACACCGACCCGCGCAACCGTACCCATGGCAGCACCCAGTTCGACAACTGGCTGCCGCGCCGCGCGCAGCAGACCGCACGCCTGGACCTCGATCGACGTTTCGGGGCCTTCCGCGCAGGCCTGACGGTTCAGGGAGCGGGCAAGCGCTATGACGATGCCGCCAACGCGGTGAAGATGGCGGGTTACGGTACGCTGGACCTGCGCGCCGAGTACGCGCTGACGCCGTCGTGGACGCTGCTGGCGCGTGCCGCCAATGTGTTCGATCGCCGCTACGAGACCGTGGCGTGGTTCAACCAGCCCGGCCGCGAGTACCAGCTGAGCGTGCGTTACCAGCCGAAATGAAGGCGCGCGCCGGGCATCGCCCGGCGCCTCCTGATGCCATCGACGCATGGCGTCGATCTACTGTAGAGCCGAGCCCATGCTCGGCTCACGCAATGAAGCAGCCGAGCGTGGGCTCGGCTCTACGCCCGAACGCCCGCGGCCAACCCCGGCAACTCACGCAGGTCGTCGATCACTGCCACCGCGTGCGCGCTGCCCAGGTCCAGGCCGCGCGGATAGCCGTAGCGCACCAGCGCGATCGGCATGCCCGCATCTTCGGCGGCGCGGTAGTCGGTCAACGAATCTCCCACCATCAGGCACGCCTCCACCGGCAGCGCGAAATGCGCGGCGATGTGCCGCAGCGGTTCGCCACTGGGCTTGCGCTGCGGCAGCGAGTCACCGCCCAGTATCAGCGCGAACGCATCACCAATGCCCAGGTGCTGCAGCAGCGGCGGCACCAGTGCTTCGGGCTTGTTGGTGCAGATCGCCAGTGGCACGTCGCGCGCGCGCAGCTGCGCCAGTGCGTCGGCCACGCCATCGAACAGGCGCGGGCTGCGCAGCAGGCATTCACGGTAGTGCACCATGAACACCGGCATCACTTCGGCCAGGTCGACCTCGCGGCCTGCCGCATGCACGGCCTGTTCGACCAGGCGGCGCACACCGTCGCCGATCCAGCCGAGCACGGTGGCTTCCGGCACGCGTGCCATGCCGATGTCCTCCAGCGTGCGGTTCAGCGCTTCGGCGATATCAGCTGCGCTGTCGACCAGCGTGCCATCAAGGTCGAACACGACCAGTGGATAGGGATACGACAAGGAACGGTACCTGCACGACGTGGGCCCCCCATTGTACGCCGCTGGTTTCCGCGCCGATCCGCCTCAACCGATCCGGCGCGCTCGGGTGGCCAGGAAGGTGGGAAGATAACGGTCGATCAGGAAGCGCGGCCGCGGCTGCCAGTCTTCCATGAAGCGATCGATGACGAAGCCGGCATCCAGCTGGCCACCAATCAGCTCGGTCAGGCTGTGGCCAAATGTCAATGCGTCGCCACGGGCCAGCTTCGCCTCGCGTTCGGCTTGCGGCAGGTCTTCCAGGTCCGAATAGGGAATGGCGTACTGCGGACGGATCAGGCCCTGTGCATCCAGCTGCGGATCGCGCGCACCCACGAACAGCACCGGATTGTAGAAACTGGCCATCAGCATGCCATCGCGCGCCAGCACGCGGCGGCATTCAGTCCATACCGGGCGCACGTCAGGGACGTAGAGGTTCGAGATCGGGTGGAACACCACATCGAAACTGTCATTGGCAAACACGTGCAGGTCGCGCATGTCACCCTGCACGGTGCGCAGCTGCAGGCCATCGCGCGCGGCGACCGCGCGGTCCTGTTCAAGCTGCCCGTCGGAGAGGTCGAACACGGTGACATCGGCGCCAGCGGCAGCAAGCACCGGTGCCTGTTGGCCACCACCCGAGGCCAGGCACAGGATGCGACGGCCGCGCACGTCGCCCATCCAGTCCAGCGGCAACGCGCGCGGCGTCAGGTGCACCTGCCAGCGGCCTGCGCGCGCGGCAGCAATCGTTGAGCTTTCCACCGGGCGCGACCATTCGCGCGCTTCACTGGCCTGGCGGTCCCAGGCAGCACGGTTGTGGTCGATCAAGGCCTGTCCATGGTTCATGTATCCTCCGTGCCCGGCGGGCGCCAATCCAGATCCTGGAAGGCCGGGCCGGCGAAGCACTCGCCCAGGAAGTCCAGGAATCGCCGCATGATAGCGGGCTGCTGTCGCCGTGATGCGTACACGGCATGAATGCCGAGCTCGTCCAGACTGAATTCGGGCAGCAGTTCGACCAGTTCGCCACTGCGCAGCATCGGCGCCACCTGGTAGGTCGGCAGCATGGCGATACCGGCACCGGCCCGCACCGCCTCCAGCAGCAGCGATGCCTCGTTGGCACTGATGTTGCCGCCCACAGCCACCGACAGCGAACGGCCATCGCGGTGCAGCTGCCACAGGCTCTTGCCGACGTAGTGGTGGGTCAGGCAGTTGTGCGCGGCCAGGTGTTCGGGAGCGGTTGGCGTACCGCGCGCCTCCAGGTAGGACGGCGTCGCGCACAGCACCGAGCGGCAGGTCGCCAGCCGCCGTGCGATCAGGCTGGGATCGATCTGGCGCGCGATGCGCACGGCCAGGTCCACCCGTTCTTCCACCAGGTTCACGGTGCGGTCGACCAGCAGCAGTTCGATGCGCGCGGCAGGATGGCGCGCGACGAAACCGGCCACCGCTCGTGCCAGGTGGCTCTGCCCGAACGACACGCTGGCGGTCACCCGCAGCGTGCCGTGCGGTTCGGGATCATCGCTGGCCAGCTCGCCCTGCAGTTCCTCACTTATCGCCAGCATCTGCCGGAAGCGCGCCAGCGCCGCTTCGCCGGGGCCGGTCAGGCTGACCCGCCGTGTGGTCCGGTGCAGCAGGCGCGCGCCCAGCCAACCCTCGACCTCGGCCAGGTAACGGCTGACCATCGCCCGTGACATGTCCAGCACCTCTGCCGCTGCGGTCAGGCTGCCGCGCTCGGCCACCTCGACGAACACGGTCATGGCGGTCAATCGGTCCATATGCTCGATCCATGCAACAAACAAGCGCGTTATACGCTGTTTTTCGAGCGACTGCAGCGGCCTACAGTGGCCGCGTCCCCCCACACCGCCCCACGGAGTCCTGCCATGAAGATCGCCCTCGTCGGTTCCACCGGCAACATCGGCCGCCAGATCGCCCGCCACGCGCTGGCGAACGGCCACGAACTCACTGTCATCGTGCGCAGCGCGCAGGATCTTCCGGCCGAACTGGCCGGCGCCCATCCGGTGGTCGCCTCGCTGGATGACCAGGACGCGCTGGTCGCCGCCATCGCCGGCCACGACGTGCTGGCCAGCGCCTACGGCCCACGCCCGGGCGATGACATCGGCCGCGTCGGCGAGGTGGCCGCACAGCTGGCCGCGGCCGCGCGCAAGGCCGGTGTACCGCGCCTGGTGGTGGTCGGCGGTGCCGGCAGCCTGGAAGTCGCACCCGGCGTGCAGCTGGTCGATACCCCCACCTTCCCGGAGGCCTACAAGCCATACGCGCTGGCCCATCGAGAAGCCTTCAATCGACTGCAGGTGGTGGACGACCTGGACTGGACCTTCTTCTCGCCGGCCGCCGAAATCGGCCCGGGCGAAGAGCGTGGCCATTACCGCGTGCAGCCCAAGGCGTTCCTGGCCGACGCCAGCGGGCACAGCCGCATCAGTTATGCCGACTACGGCGCCGCGTTCGTCGCCGAGCTGGAAGCGCACAAGTACCCGAAGCAGATCATCACGGCAGCGTATTGATCATGCCGTCCGCCGGGCATGGCCCGGAGCTACCTCCCTGTAGAGCCGAAGGCAACGGCAGGAGCCGTTGCCAACATCGCTTGCGACGGCCCGTAGGGGGCCGGGCAAGGACGCCCGGCATAGCCCGCGCTCGGCTCTACGCGAACATGCAGCCGGGCATTGGCCCGGCTCTAGACAAGGAATTCCCATGCGTACCGCTGCCCTGCTGCTTCCCCTCGCCCTGGCCGCCACTTTCACCAGTGCGCCGCTGCTGGCCGCACCGGCCACCGCGGCGCCGACCACCGCGACGAAATCCCAACTGCACCTGCAGACCTTCCATCCCGGCCCGCAGGCAATGTTCTCGGTGTCCTCGGTGCTGATCGAAGGCCGCCACGACGCGATCCTGGTCAATGCGCAGTTCGGTGCCAGCGACGCGCGCAAACTGGTCGAGCTGATCCGCACCAGCGGCAAGCAGTTGACCACGATCTATATCAGCCACGGCGATCCGGACTACTACTTCGGCCTGGCCACGCTGCAGGATGCGTTCCCGCAGGCGCGCATCGTCGCTACCGCGCAGACCGTTGCCCACATCCAGCAGACACAGGCCGGCAAGCTGGCCTACTGGGGCCCGAAGATGGCTGCCGACGTGCCCGCGCGCATCGTGCTGCCGCAGGTGCTGGAGGGCGATGCCCTGCAACTGGAAGGCCAGCGCCTGCCGCTGATCGGCCTGGACGGACCGACCCCGGACCGCACCGTGCTGTGGGTGCCGTCGCTGCGCGCGATCGTCGGTGGCATTCCGGTGGTGGCGGGCGAGCACGTGTGGATGGCCGACACGCAGACGCCGAAGTCACATGCCGACTGGCTGCAGACCCTGCAGCAGCTGCAGGCGCTGAAGCCGAAGGTGGTGGTGCCGGGGCATTACGCGCCAGGTGCGGCGCTGGATGCCAGTGCACTGCGCTTCACTGCGGACTACATCCGCACGTTCGATATCGAAGCGGCAAAGGCGAAGGACAGTGCGGCGCTGGTGCAGGCAATGCAGTCGCGCTACCCGAAGCTGGATGGCGTCGCATCGCTGGAGCTGAGCGCGAAGGTGGCCAAGGGCGAGATGCAGTGGCCATGAGGTAGGGAGTTTTCTTTTGCAGGGCTGCGCCCTGCACCTGCTCAATGCAACGGCAACAGCCGAAGCAACAGCAACAGCTGGCTATCCGTGGGATGGCGAGGTGGGTCCGGTTGCGGGGGACGCTGCAAGTACGTCCATGTAAGCTCGGTCGCCGCATCCATGCGGCTCACGCCCCCGCAACCGACCCCACCCCGCCTTCGACAGTTTCCTGCTGCTGACGGAACCTGCTGCTGTTGGTGGGTGCCGACCGTTGGTCGGCACGGCAATGATCAGTGCTCGAACAATTCCCCCTGCACCACCGGTTCCTTTTCGCGGAAGCCACCCAGGCCGACGCCGACCAGGCGGTAACGGGTCTCCGCCGGCAGGTCGACGCGGGCGCGCAGGGCCAGCGCGATGTCGCGCAGTTCTTCCATCGATTCCGGCGGGCGCTCCGGGGTGAAGCTGCGGGTGAGGATGCGGAACTGCGCGGTCTTCAGTTTCAGCACCACGGTGTGGCCGACGCGCTCGGTCTTGCGCGTGGCCTTCCAGGTCTTCTCCGCCAGTTGCACGATCGCCTCGCCCAGGTCTTCCAGCAGCAGGTCCTCGGCAAAGGTGTCCTCCGAGGAGATCGACTGTACCTGCTGGTCCGGTTCCACCGGCCGCTCGTCGACGCCGCGTGCGCGGTTGTACAGGCTGCGGCCGAAACTGCCGAACGCCTCTTCCAGATCGGTCAATGCCCATTGCCGCAGATCGCCGCAGGTGGCGATGCCGCGCGCGGCAAGTTTTCCTTCCATCACCTTGCCGACGCCGGGCACCCGGTTCACCGGCAACGGCTGCAGGAACGCGTCCACCCGCTGCGGTGGAATCACGAACTGGCCATCGGGCTTGCGCCAGTCCGAAGCGATCTTGGCCAGGAACTTGTTCGGCGCGATCCCGGCTGAAGCGGTCAGGTTCGTCTCCTCACGGATCTGCGCACGGATGGTGCGGGCGATGTCGGTGGCCAGTTCGATGCCGCTCTTCGGCTCGGTCACGTCCAGGTAGGCCTCGTCCAGCGACAACGGCTCGACCAGGTCGGTGTGGCGCAGGAAGATCTCGCGCACCTGGCGTGACACCGCCTTGTAACGTGCAAAGTCAGGCGGCACGAAGATCGCGTCCGGACACAGGCGTTCGGCGCGCAGCGCCGGCATCGCCGAACGCACGCCGAACACGCGTGCCTCGTAGGACGCCGCACACACCACCGAGCGCGCGCCGCGCCATGCCACAACCACCGGCTTGCCGCGCAGTGACGGATCGTCGCGCTGCTCCACCGACGCGTAGAACGCGTCCATGTCGACGTGGATGATCTTGCGCAGTCGGGTCATGTCAGGCGGAAAGGGCGGGGGCGTGCCGAACGGGCCACACGCCGAAGTATGGTCGTTGCACATCAACAGGATGCGCGTATTCCATTGAAAACACTACGGTTGCGTACGGTTGAAATGTTTGATCGGCGCAGTTTCCACGGGCATCCTCGAACGCTTGTTTCCCTGTTTCCCGCTTCCAGGATTGTGCTTCATGACCCGTCTCCACGCGTTCAACCGCGAACAGCTGCTGGCCAGCGCACGCGGTGAACTGTTCGGCACCGCCGCCGGCCGTTTGCCCAACGATCCGATGCTGATGTTCGACCGCATCACCGACATCCACGAGGACGGCGGACCGCACGGCAAGGGCATGGTACGCGCCGAGCTGGATATCCGCCCGGACCTGTGGTTCTTCGGCTGCCACTTCATCGGCGACCCGGTGATGCCAGGCTGCCTGGGCCTGGATGCCATGTGGCAGCTGACCGGCTTCTTCCTGACCTGGCTGGGCGCCCCCGGCAAGGGCCGCGCGCTGGGCTGTGGCGAGGTGAAGTTCACCGGCCAGGTACTGCCGGACGCCAAGCTCGTACGCTACGAGATCGACATCAGCCGGGTCATCAACCGCAAGCTGGTGATGGCCCAGTCCGATGCCCGCATGTACGTGGATGATCGCGAAATCTACAGCGCCCGCGACCTGCGCGTCGGCCTGTTCACTGAAACCGGGAGCTTCTGATGCGTCGCGTTGTCATCACCGGCATGGGCATCACCTCCTGCCTCGGCAATGATCTGGATACCGTTTCGGCCGCGCTGCGCGAAGGGCGCTCGGGCATCACCGCCCTGGCCGACCACGCCGAAGCGGGCCTGCGCAGCCAGGTCGGCGGTCGTGTCGACCTCGATCTGGAGGCGCTGATCGACCGCAAGCAGAAGCGCTTCATGAGCGACGCGGCGGCCTTCGCCTACCTGGCCATGCGCGATGCCATCGCCGATGCCGGGCTCAGCGCCGAGCAGGTCAGCAGCCTGCGCACCGGCCTGATCGCCGGTTCCGGTGGCGGCTCCAGCGAATGGCAGATCGGCGCGGTCGACCTGCTGCGCGAACGTGGTGTGCGCAAGGTCGGCCCGTACATGGTGCCGCGCACGATGTGCTCGACGGTCTCGGCCTGCCTGGCCACCGCCTACCAGATCAAGGGCGTCAGCTATTCGTTGTCGGCCGCCTGCGCGACCTCGGCGCACTGCATCGGCGCCGCCGCGGACATGATCCGCCATGGCGCGCAGGACATCATGTTCGCCGGTGGCGGCGAAGACCTGCACTGGTCGATGAGCGTGATGTTCGATGCGATGGGCGCGCTGTCGACCAGCTTCAACGAGACCCCGGCCAGCGCCTCGCGCCCGTACGACAAGGACCGCGACGGCTTCGTCATCGCCGGCGGTGGTGGCATGCTGGTGCTGGAGGACTACGACCACGCCGTTGCGCGCGGCGCGCGCATCCATGCCGAACTGATCGGCTATGGCGTGACCTCCGACGGTGCCGACATGGTCGCCCCGTCCGGTGAAGGCGCGGTGCGCTGCATGAAGATGGCACTGCAGGGCGTCGATCGCCCGCTGGATTACCTCAACACCCACGGCACCTCCACGCCGCTGGGCGACGTCACCGAGCTCAACGCCATCCGCGAAGTGTTCGGCGATGCGGTGCCGCCGCTGTCCTCGACCAAGGCGCTGTCCGGCCATTCGCTGGGTGCGGCCAGCGTGCACGAGGCGATCTACTGCCTGCTGATGATGCGCGATGGCTTCGTTGCCGGTTCGGCCAACATCGGCGAACTGGACCCGAAGGTGGAGAGCTTCCCGATCCTGCGCGAAAGCCGCGCGCAGACGCTGGACACGGTGATGTCCAACAGCTTCGGCTTCGGTGGCACCAACGCCGCGCTGGTGTTCGGGCGGGTGTGATGGGGGCAGGTGTGCCGACCAACGGTCGGCACCCACCAATAGATGTAGAGCCGAGCCATGCTCGGCTCAGTGCCGGCTAACGGTCGGCACCTACCGCTTATTTCGGCAACAACGGCACCAGCAACGCGTGCGCATCCACCAGCGAACCGACAATGCGATGGCCAAGCGCGCGCAGCTCTTCGTCAGGATGCACCAGGTCCGGTACCTGGATCACGGTCATGCCAGCGGCCAATGCCGCGCGCGTGCCAGCGGGTGAGTCTTCCAGCGCCAGGCAGCGCCCAGGCACCTGGCCCAGTCGCTGCGCGGCCAGCAGGTAGATGTCCGGCGCCGGTTTCGGCCGCGCCACGTCGCCACTGGTGATCACCGCGTCGAAATACGGCAGCAGTCCGGCCGCCGCCAGCTTGCGGTTGGCACGCGGCTGCCGCGTGGTGGTGGCCACCGCGCGCGGTACCGCGTGCGCCTTCAGCAGCTCCAGCAGTTCCAGGATGCCCGGACGCAACGGCAGGCCGGTCTGTGTGCGTCCTTCGTACAGTTCGTGGCAGCGTGCAGCGACCGCCTCGATCACGCTGTCCTCGATACCCTGCGCACGCAGCAGCGCGTGCGAATCCCGGTCGCCGAGGCCGACCATGCGCAGGAACACTGCCTCGTCCAGGCCCAGTGCGAATTCGTCGGCGGCCTCGCTCCAGCAGGCCAGCGAGACGCGCTCGCTGTCGATCATCAGGCCGTCCATGTCGAAGATGACGGCGTCGGGGAGGAACGGCAGCGCAGCAATGGTGGTCATGGAGCGAACAGCGTATCCAGGTCGGTGGAAGTGAGCTGCCGCCATTGCCCCTCGTCCAGTCCCTGCAGGTCCAGCCCGCCAACACGGCTGCGGTGCAGGGCCTGCACGTGGTTGCCGGTGGCGGCGAACATGCGGCGTACCTGATGGTAGCGGCCTTCGTGCAGCACCAGGCGCGCGCGACGCGCATCCAGCACTTCCAGTTCAGCCGGCAGCAGGGGCGTCTTCTCGGACTCCAGCATCAGCGTGCCGCTGGCGAACAGCGCCACCTCGTCGCCGCGCAGGTCCTCGCTCAATTCGACCTCATAGACTTTCGGCAGCTTCGACTTCGGCGAGATGATCCGGTGCAGCAGGCTGCCATCGTCGGTCAGCAGCAGCAGGCCGCTGGTCTCGCGGTCGAGGCGGCCCACCGTGGACAGCACCGGATCGCGGTCGCGGAAGCGCGGCGGCAACAGGTCGTAGATCAGGCGGCCGGTATCCTTGGTCGAACAGGTGTAGCCAGCCGGCTTGTGCAGCGCGATCGACAGGCCCACCGGCGGGTCCAGCGGCTCGCCATCAACCCGGATCACCTCGTGCGGCACCTGGTCGTCGGCGTACAGTACCTCGCCGTCGGCGTCGGTGATGCGGCCTTCGCGGAACATCCACTGCACCTGCTTGCGGCTGCCATAGCCCAGATTGGCAATGTGCTTGACCAGTTTCACTTGCCTTTCCCCTTCACCGCTTCAACCAGCTTGAAGCCGTCGCGTTCGGCGACCACGCGCACCGCGCCGAAGCTGTCGTTGAGGGTGTGCTCGTACGGCAGGTGGCGATTTGCCACCACGTACAGGCGCCCGCCCGGGCGCAATGCCTGCGCAGCCACGGCGATGAAGCGCTGGCCGATGTCCGGGCGGTCAGCGCGCGACGGCGTATGGAACGGCGGGTTGCTGATGATGACGTCGTAGCCCGGCTCGATGCCGGCGGTGACGTCCTGCCACAGGAAGCGCAGCGGCAGCGGGCGCGGCGGCGGCGCCAGATTGAGCTCGGCCAGCGCCAGTGCGCGCTGCTCGGCCTCGTACAGGTCCAGCGCGGTGATCTTCGGGCAGCGTTCCAGGAGTTCGCGCGACAGGTAGCCGTAGCCGGCGCCGAGGTCGGCGGCACGCCCGGCCAGGTCGGCCGGCAGGTGCTCGGCCAGCAGCGCCGACGCCGGATCGATGCGATCCCAGGCGAACACGCCCGGGCGGCTGAGGAAACGGCCACCGACGATCGGGCGCACCGCGTCCAGTGCCGACCAGCGCTTGGCCAGGTCGGCATCGTGCTGGCCCTGCATCGGGGCGGTCCAGTACACGCGGCAGTGGTTCTTGGTCAGGCTGCCGCCGAGGCCGGCCAACTGCTTGAGGTCGCCCTCGCCGGAGCGCGCGCCTTCGTTGTTGGACTGGCAGGCAACGATGCGGCCGCCGTCGGCGACCAGCGCCAGCGCACGGGCGAACAGCGCACGGGCTTCTTCACGCTGGCGCGGCGGCAGCACCAGCACCAACGGGTAGCGGCCCTTGCCGGCCACATCATCCAGCTGGCCGCTGACGGTCCAGCCGGCGGCCTGCTGCAGCGGCTGCGCGAACGGGGCGAAGCTCTGTTCACAGTGCACCTCGCGGTTGCCGGCCGCTTCGCGCAGCGGCCAGCCGTCGCGGGCCCGCAGGAAGGCCACCGGACCTTCCGGCCAGCGCAGGGCACCTTGTGAAAACGGCAGGAACAGGGTCTGCAGGGGGGCGTCGTCGCTGGAGGCCATCGGCGCGGGTACTTCAAGCGTGAGGGCCGTCCATTGTACCGGCTTGACCGGGCCGGCCCCGGCAGCCGCTTTGCGAAACCCGAACGGGGCTTTGATCTGCCAGCAACATTGAAACGTTCAGGGTAGAGGCTCCCCCGGAAACCCAGGAGAACCTGCATGCGAGCCTTGTTCGTCGGTGGCGTGGTCGACAACAGTGAAATGGACCTGGAAGGCAGCCATCCGCCCGTGCACTACCCCGAGGACACCGGCGGCGGCCACTCGCGCTACCGGCTGCACCAGGTCGGTCATGGCGCCGACGGCAGCGTTGCCTACGCCGTCTATGGGGCACCGGACCTGGCCGATGACGAGGTGGCGAGGGTTGCAGAGGAGCGGGCGTACGCACGCCGGTTCGAGGCGACGCCGACCCTGTTCGAGCACTGACACATCTGTAGCGCCCGAGCCCATGCTCGGGCGGCGGCAGAGCCGAGCGTGGGCTCGGCTCTACCTCGGATCAAGGCGCCTTGGGTGGCAGGCGGTTGATACTGGCGATCTCATCCAGCCACACATGGTGCTGCTGCACCGGCGTGTCGTAGTCATCCAGGCGCAACTGGCCGTTGCTGCCTTCATCACCCGCGGCGTTGCGGTATTGCTGCACAGTTGGCCTCACGGCCACCGTGCCGAGCAGGCGGCGGCCATCGTGCAGAATCAGTTCCACCTGCGTTTCGCCATCCAGCTGCGGCAGCAGGGCTTCCAGGCGCGCGATCTGCGCCGGATCGGTGTGGATACGTGGAGCTATGCGGGACATCGGCGACCTCCTGACTGCAGGGTCGCCGATCGGCCGTGAATGCTCAGTGCAGCGCGCTGTCCGCGCGCGCCACCTGCACCTTGCGCACGGCAGCCACCAGCTGCGCTACCGAGTACGGCTTGGCGACGTGCTCCTGGAAGCCCGAGGCCAGCGCGCGGCGGCGGTCGTCGGCACGCGCCAGTGCAGTCACCGCCACCGCAGGCAAGGTCGCCGCGTCCACGCCCATGTCCTCGCGCAAGGTGCGCACCAGCCCATAGCCATCCATGCCCGGCATGCCGATGTCGGTCAGCAGCACGTGGTACTGCAGGTGGCCGGTGTCGGCCAGCAGTGCCAGCGCTTCGCCGGCCGAGCTGGCCGCCGATACGGTGGCGCCCTGCTCTTCCAGCATGCGGCGCAGGTATTCCAGCACTTCCGGCTGATCCTCCACCGCCAGCACGTGCATGCCGCGCAGCGGATAGGGTTCGACGACCACCGGCTCCAGGATCGGCCCACTGATCACTTCGCGCAGCGGTCGGCGCTCTGCATCCGGCAGGTGCTGGGGCAGGCGCACGGTGAAGGTGGCGCCATGGCCATGCCCTTCGCTGGCGGCAGTGACCGTGCCGCCATGCAGTTCGACCAGCTGCTGCACGATCGCCAGGCCCAGGCCGAGACCGCCATGACGGCGCGTGGTGGTGCCATCAGCCTGCCGGAAGCGGCTGAACAGATGGTTGAGGAATTCGGGCGCGATGCCGTCGCCGGTGTCGCGCACGGTGATCACCCAGTGATTGCCATCGGCCTGCAGCTGCAGGTCGACGCGTCCTTCGGCCGGGGTGAACTTGATCGCATTGGACAGCAGGTTCCACAACACCTGCTGCAGGCGGGTGGCATCGCCCAGCACCAGGCACGGCTGTTCCGGCAGCAGCAGGCTCACATCCAGCGCCTTGCCTTCGGCGACCAGCTCCTGCGCGCCGATGGCTTCGCTCAGCAGGTCGCGCAGGTCCAGTATCTCCACCTCCAGCTGCACCTTGCCCAGCAGCATGCTGCTCAGGTCGAGCATGTCCGAGATCAGCCGCTTCTGCGCACCGGCGCTGTTGGCGATCACGTTCAGGCCCTTGTACAGCGGACTGGTGTTGTCCACGCGCTGCAGCAGCAGTTCGCTCCAGCCCAGGATGGTGGTCAGCGGCGTACGCAGTTCATGCGACAGCGTGGCCAGGAACTCGTCCTTCAGCCGCGCCATGTTCTCCGCAGCGCTGCGCGCGGCACGCTCGGACTGCAGCAGCTCCTCGCGGGCCAGTTCAATTTCGCGTCGTTCGGTGACATCCGGACTGCTGCCGGCCAGGCCAATGAAGCGGCCCATCCGCGAAAAACGCGGGCGGGCGTTCATCTCCAGCCAGCGCCACTGGCCATCCGCGCGCCGCGCACGCACCAGCGCGTGCATCGAACGCTGCGCCTTCAGCGCTTCCTGCAGTTCGTATTCGAACACGGACGCGTCATCCGGATGCACGAGACCGCGCCAGACATCTTCCGGCACACGCGTTTCATCACCACCGAAGAACTCGCTGAAGGCACTGTTGACGAAACGCGCATGGCCGCGCTCATCGAGCACCCACACCGGCATCGGCAGGCCGTCTGCCAGCGCGCTGAAACGGGCTTCGCTTTCGCCCAGCTCCACTTCCATCTGCTTGCGCGCGGTGATGTCGAAGAACAGGATGCCGACCTTGTCTTCTCCCGGCCGCCCCACCCGCACCGCGTCGACCGCGAACGAGCGGCCCAGCGCACGGGCTTCCATCTCGAACTGAGCGGGGCGGCCGCTGCGTGCGACTTCGCCATAGATACGGAACCAGTCCTGCTCGTGGTTGGGTTCCAGCGCAGTCATGCACTTGCCACGCGCGTCCTTCAGCCCAGTGTGGCGCTCGAACGCGTCGTTGACTTCGATGAAACAATAGTCGACCGCACGATCACCCTCGAACAGCACCTGGATCACGCAGAAGCCGGCGTTGATGCGCTCAAGCACGCCACGATGCAGGTCGGGTTCTGGCGCCGACACCAGCATCGGTGGGCGCTCCACGAGGGGCGGCAGTGTGGACAAGGGGGTCTTTGCAGGCCAGGTTGGGAGCACAGCATCTTCCAAAGGGCGTATTCACAGCGTCAAGCGCCGTCAGTCATGGTTGACGTCGATGAATTGGCGGCAACCGCTCTTGCCCACGACGCAATCGGCCATTGCGGTCGTCCGGCAGCAGGCTCACACTCGATCCGTGATCAACACCCCCCCAGCGCGGGGACGCAGGAGACCGTCATGAAACGCTCACTCGCGATTGCCCTGCTGGCAGGCGCCCTGGCGGCCGGTGGCGCCAATGCTGCGCCACGCACCGTGACCGATGCAGACGCGCCGCGTGCGTTGCAGGCCGATGGACCGGTCAGCGTGAAATGGGAAGATCCGGCCAAGTTCACCGAAATACGCCAGAGCAGCAACCGCTTCGAGGCCGAACGCGGTGACTGGGTGCAGCAGCTGGCCCGCTACCTGCAGACCACCGCAGCCAAGCCGCTGCAGCCTGGGCAGACCCTCGATGTGACCCTCGTCGACATCAAGCGTGCCGGTGACTACGAGCCTTGGCACGGCCCGCGTGGCCGCGACATCCGGATCATGCGCGACATCTACCCGCCACGGATCACCCTGCAGTACACGCTGAAGGATGCCAGCGGCCGTATTGTCAGCGAGGGCGATGCGCGCCTCAGCGATACCGGCTACCTGCACAACGTGGGACTGAAGAGCGACAGCGATCCACTGCGCTACGAGAAGCGTCTGATCGATGACTGGGTGAAGCGCCAGCTGGCCAGTCAGGCGACCGCCGCGCGTTAGGTCCCCCGGCAGGTGTCGACCTTGGTCGACACGCATTCACGGCGCCGATCGAGGTCGGCCGCTACCGGTGCCGAGCGCGGGCTCGGCGCTACACGTACACCTTCGCCACGCGCTTGACCGCGCACGGCAGCTGGTAGGCGCTCACGCCACAGCGCGGCGCCAGCTCCGACAGGGTCGGCGCAGAACCCCACAGTTCCACCACGCTGCCGATGCCGGCCTGCGCATGCGCGGTCAGGTCCACCGTCAGCATGTCCATCGACACGCGCCCGATCAGCGCACCGGGCTGGCCGTCGATCAGCACCGGAGTGCCGTTTGGAGCGAACTGCGGATAACCGTCGGCATAGCCGAGTGCAACCACACCCACGCGGGTGCGCGCCTTGGCCACGAAACGCGCGCCATACCCCACCGGTTCACCGGCTTCGATCCAGCGCTCGGCGATCACCTTCGACTGCATCGTCATCACCGGGCGCAGCCGCTCGGTCAACACGGTGTTGTCCGGCAGCGGGTTGGCGCCGTACAGCATCAGGCCCGGGCGCACCCAATCACTGCGCACATCCGGCCAGCCCAGCAGCGCAGGCGAGTTGCACACGCTGGTCTCGCCTGCCAGTCCATCAATGGCGCGGGCGAAGGTCGCCGCCTGTTCGTGGGTGCGTTCGCTGTCCAGCTCGTCGGCACGCGCCAGGTGGGTCATCAGCACGACGCGTTCGACGTGCGGCAGCGCCGACAGGCGCGCGTGCGCCGCGCGGAAGCTGTCCACGTCCAGGCCGAGGCGGTGCATGCCGCTGTCCAGCTTCAGCCACACCGTCAACGGGCGCGGGCTGTCGAACGCCGCCAGTGCCTCCACTTGCCACGGTGAACCGACGGCGAACCAGAAGTCATGCTCGGCCACCAGCGTCATGTCGCTCGGCTCGAAGATGCCTTCCAGCAGCAGGATCGGCGCACGGATGCCGGCCTGGCGCAGCTCCAATGCCTCTTCGATGGTGGCCACGCCGAAGCCATCGGCCTCGCCTTCCAGCGCCTGCGCACAGCGCACCGCGCCATGCCCATAGGCATCGGCCTTGATGATCGCCAGCGCCTTGCCACCGCCCAGTTCACGGGCGAGGCGGTAATTGCTGCGCAGGGCGCCCAGATCGATCAGCGCGCGGGCAGGACGCATGTGCGGTTCTCGTGTTGCGGCGCGTGACCGTACTGGCCGTAGCGGAAAATATCCAGGCCTTCGGTGCTGATCTGCGGCTGTCGCGCGCTCATCAGGTCGGCCAGGTAGCGGCCCGAGCCGCAGGCCATGGTCCAGCCCAGCGTGCCGTGTCCGGTGTTGAGGTACAGGTTGCGGAACGGCGTGGCGCCGATCACCGGCGTACCGTCCGGCGTAGCCGGGCGCAGGCCGGTCCAGAACTGCGCGCGCGACAGGTCGCCGCCCTTCGGATAGAGATCCCTGACCACCAGTTCCAGGGTCTCGCGGCGGCGCTGCGACAGCGACAGGTCGAAGCCGGCCACTTCGGCCATGCCACCGACACGGATGCGGTCGTCGAAGCGGGTCACCGCCACCTTGTAGCTCTCATCGAGGATGGTCGAGGTCGGTGCCATCGCCGGGTCGGTGATCGGCAGGGTCAGCGAATAGCCCTTCAGCGGGTACACCGGCAGGCGCATCCCCAGCGGTGCGACCAGCGCTGGCGAGTAGCTGCCAAGCGCGACCACGAAGCGGTCGGCGGTTTCCAGCTTGCCGTCGATGCGCACGCCGGTGATGCGGTCGCCGTCGAACTCCAGGCCGGTGATGTCCTGGTCGAAACGGAATTCAACGCCGGCATCCATGCACAACTGCGACAGCCGGCGGGTGAACAACTGGCAGTCGCCGGTCTGGTCACGCGGCAGGCGCAGCGCGCCGACCAGGCCATCGACATGGGCCAGGGCCGGTTCGGCCTGGATGATGCCGGCGCGGTCCAGCACCTCGTACGGCACGCCGTACTGGGCCAGGATCTCGATGTCCTGCGCCGAAGCATCCAGCTGCTGCTGGGTGCGGAACAGCTGGGTGGTGCCAAGGTCGCGGCCTTCGAATTCGATGCCGATCTGCGCGCGCAGCTCGTTCAGGCAGTCGCGGCTGTACTCGGACATGCGCACCATGCGCGCCTTGTTGATCGCATAACGCTCGTGGGTGCAGTTGCGCAGCATCTGCCACAGCCAGCGGTACTGGGCCAGGTCCATGCCCGGGCGGATCGCCAGCGGCGCGTGCTTCTCGAACAGCCAGCCGATAGCCTTCTTCGGCACGCCCGGGGCCGCCCACGGCGAGGTGTAGCCGAACGACAGCTGGCCGGCATTGGCGAAGCTGGTTTCCAGCGCCGGGCCGGGTTGGCGGTCGATGACCGTGACTTCAAACCCGGCCTGTCGCAGATACCAGGCACTGGTGGTACCGATCACGCCGCTGCCGAGAACTAGGACTCGCATGGGACTTCTCCAACCCGATCATTCCCTGCACTGGAGCGCACAGGGACCATAATTGGGGAAGTATAGACAGCCATTCCCAGTTGATTTGCCTGTTTTGAAATCAACCGGCAGGATGTTCCACTTCAATTCACTCCCGAAGGTTGACGGTCATGGCCACCCGGATCCGCGAACTGGACAAGATCGACCGCAAGATCCTGCGCATCCTGCAGGCCGAGGGCCGCATCTCCTTCACCGAACTGGGCGAGCGGGTGGGCCTGTCGACCACCCCGTGCACCGAGCGCGTGCGCCGGCTGGAGCGCGAAGGGGTGATCACCGGCTACCACGCCCACCTCGACCCGGCCGCAGTTAAAGCGAGCCTGCTGGTGTTCGTGGAGATCAGCCTGGCGTACAAATCCGGCGACATCTTCGAGGAGTTCCGGCGCGCCGCGCTGAAGCTCCCCAACGTACTGGAATGCCATCTTGTATCGGGCGACTTCGATTACCTGCTGAAGGCGCGGATCAGCGAGATGGCCTCCTACCGCAAGCTGCTCGGCAGCACGCTGCTGACACTGCCGCATGTACGTGAGTCGAAGAGCTACATCGTGATGGAAGAAGTGAAGGAAACACTGAGCCTGCCGATTCCGGACTGAGGCTGCTGCTGGGTGGGGCCAGATCCCGTACAGCGGGCTCTGACCCCGATCATGGCGACAGTCAGCGCTGCTGCGGATGCTTATGCGGGCGCTGTTCCTGCTGCCTGCCGCCCTTGTGCTGCTGCGGCTCCATCTGCTGTTGCTGCTGTTGCTGCTGCGGGTTGCGGCCCTGCGGTTCCTTGCCGGGATGACGGTTCTGCTGGTTTTTCATGGTCGCGATCCAGTGGACGAAGGACATGCGGCGGCGGGATGCCGGCGCAGGGCCACGGTGGCCCCGGAACGGTTAATCGCAGGCGAAAAAGCAGTGATCGGCTGGACGCTGTTTTCGCGCGTTCAGCCCGCTCAGCGCCAGCCAGCAGCCAACCTTGGTGGCACCAGGGTTCAGCGCTTGATCTGCTGGCCATCGCCGGCCGGCACGCTGTCGTAGTAGCGGCCGGTGCGCGAGTCGAACACGCGGTTCGGGCCGGCCGGGCGCACGCCGGGCACGATGCGGCCGTTGCGGTCGTAGACCTTGTCGGCCGGCCTCGGTGCTGGCGGCGGCGTGATCTGGGCCGGACCGGTGGACTTGATCGGCCGCGCCGGTTGCGGCGTAGGCAGCAACTGCGGCTGCGGCCGGGCCGCCTGTGGCGGTGGCGCCACCGGCTGCGGCGCCACGGTGGTCGCGCTGCGGGTGGCCGTGGGGTCGGGGGTGGGCACCTGGGCCAGCGCCAGTGCCGGCAACAGGGCGATTAACAGCAGGGGAAGGGTCGGCTTCATGGCACGCTCCGGCGTCTATGACACCCACCTTGCTCCCGCACCCGTGTGCCACCCATGAACGGCCATCACACTTGCAAGCGCGCGCCGGCACCCCCACGTTTTCCGGCATCCCCAGGCCATCGACCCCACGGAGCGCCGCCATGACCGCCTTCGATCTGACGCCCCCCACTGCCACCCAGACCGAGGCGCTGGTCGCCGGCCTCAGCAGCGAGGAACGCCGCGTGCTGTTGCAGCACGGCACCGAAGCGCCGTTCTGCGGCGTGTTCCTCGACAACAAGCGCGAGGGCGTCTACTGCTGCCGGCTGTGCGCGCTGCCGCTGTTCCGCTCCAGCACCAAGTTCGATTCCGGCACCGGCTGGCCCAGCTTCTTCGCCCCGTTCGACCCGGCGCATGTGCGCGAGATCCGCGATACCAGCCACGGCATGGTCCGCACCGAGATCACCTGCGCGCGCTGCGGCAGCCATCTGGGCCACGTGTTCCCGGACGGTCCGCCGCCCACCTACGAGCGCCACTGCCTGAACTCCGTCTCACTTTCCTTCGTCGGCAATGGCGAGCCCTGGCCCGATCCGCTGCAGCGTGGCGGCGCCGAAGCCGGTGTGGCCGGCTGAAACACCCCGCTGACCGATTTCACAGAATTCCCTCTTCAGAAACCCGGGCGACGGGCCGACAAGGAGATATCCCCTCTCCCTGCGTCGCCCCATGCTCATCATCGTCGGATTCCTGGTCGTCATCATCAGCGTGATCGGGGGCTACCTCGGTGCCCACGGCCGCCTGGGTGCCCTCTGGCAGCCCTACGAGCTGGTCATCATCGGCGGCGCCGCGCTCGGCGCGTTCCTGGTCGGTACCCCGGCCAAGACGGTCAAGCAGACCCTGCAGGCCATGGTCGGCGTGTTCAAGGGCCCGCGCTACAAGCAGCAGGATTACATCGATGTCCTCAGCCTGCTCTATGAACTGCTCAACAAGGCGCGCCGCGAAGGCTTCATGGCACTGGAAGACCATGTCGAACGCCCGGCCGAGAGCGCCCTGTTCGCCAACTACCCCAAGGTGCAGGCCGACCACCACCTGATCGACTTCATCACCGACTGCCTGCGCCTGATGATCGGCAGCAACATCGAGCCGCACGAGCTCGAGCCGCTGCTGGAGCTGGAACTGGAGAAGCACCACGCCGAGGCCATGGCACCGTCGCAGGTGCTGACCAAGGTCGCCGACGGACTGCCCGGTTTCGGCATCGTGGCGGCGGTGCTGGGCATCGTCATCACCATGGGTTCGATCGGCGGAGACATCGTCGAGGTCGGTGGCCACGTGGCCGGTGCGCTGGTCGGCACCTTCCTCGGCATCCTGCTGGGCTACGGCTTCGTCGGCCCGATGGCGGCGGCGATGGAAGCCCGCGCCGAACAGGACAGCCGCATCTACGAATCGGTCAAGACTGCCCTGCTGGCCTGCCTGCGCGGTTACAACCCGAAGATCGCGCTGGAATTCGCCCGCAAGACGCTACCGTCGAACGTGCGCCCGGCCTTCTCCGATTTCGAGCAGCACCTGAAGACGGTCAAGTAAGCCATGGCCGAGAACAAGCCCACCGTCATCGTCCGCCGGGTCAGGAAGGCCGGCCACGCCGCTCACCACGGAGGGTCGTGGAAGGTGGCCTATGCCGACTTCGTGACCGCGATGATGGCCTTCTTCCTGGTGCTGTGGCTGATGGCCACCACCAACAAGAACGACCGTGCGGCCATTTCCGAGTACTTCCGCAACCCGAGCCCGCTGAGCGGGCAGAGTGCCACGCCGGCACCCGGCATGGCCGGCCCGGGCGGCGCCAGCACATCGATGATCAAGCTGGGCGGCGCCACCGACATCTCGCGGGGCAGCAGCAACGATCCCTTCCAGAACCAGAAGGAAGCAGTGCCGCAACCGGTGGACCAACAGCAGCGCGACAAGCAGCAGCTGGAAGCACTGATGAAGGAGCTGCAGGAAGCGATCAGCCGGAGCCAGGCACTGGAACCCTTCAAGGACCAGCTGCTGCTGGACCTGACTCCGGAAGGCCTGCGCATCCAGATCGTGGACAAGCAGAACCGGCCGATGTTCGACCTCGGCAGCGCTACGCTGAAGCCGTACACGCAACAGATCCTGCACGAGCTGGCCAACTACCTGAACCACGTACCGAACCGGATCAGCCTGACCGGCCACACCGACATCACCGCCTATTCGGCCGCACGCGGCTACGGCAACTGGGAACTGAGCGCCGACCGCGCCAACGCTGCACGCCGTGCACTGGTGGACGGCGGCCTGGAGGACAGCAAGATCACCCGCGTGGTCGGCCTGTCTTCATCGGTGCTGTTCGACAAGGCCGACCCGCAGAACCCGATCAACCGCCGCATCAGCATCGTGGTGATGACCAAGGCCGCCGAGGAGGCAGCGCTGGCGGGTGCCGGCCCCCAGGTGGGGCTGTCGGCGCCCACCGCCGACCCGGACGTGCAGGCCGCGCAGGGGCAAGCGGAATAAGCTGTGGGTGCGCGCCTTGGTCCGAATCCACAGGGCCATGCCGGGCGAGCGCACCACGCCGCACCCGCTACAATGGCGGTCTTTCCGTTTCCAGGTGATCTCACCCCCATGTCCCAGAACTCCAAGGCCAAGCGCGACAAGCGCAAGAAGCAGCAGGGCAAGCGCCCGTTCCTCCGCCTGAACGCGCAGCAGCAGGTGCAGAACCATGCCGTGCTGACCAACGAAGACGGCCAGGTGGTGGCGGCCATCGGCCTGCAGGGCCGTGAGTGGCTGCTGGCCATCGGCGGCCAGACCATGGGCAACGCCGAGAACCCGGTGCCGATGCTGGCCATGCTCAAGCACCTGGCCAACGTGCAGGAGAAGGAAGGCCGCAAGGTCAACCTGGAGTACTCCGAACTGCTGCAGAAGCTGCTGGACACCCTGGCGGCCGAATCCGAGCAGACCGCCGACGAATACCTGGACAAGCTGGTGTCCGAGTTCGAAGGCGTCGACGCTGCTGAAGGCGAAGAAGGCGAAGCCGTCGAGGGCGACGCGGCCGAAGAAGCCGCTGCCGAGGCCGCCCCGGCCGCTGACAGCGACAGCAAGCCGCAGGCCTGAACCGGCCGCGGCGGTGACGGTCTACGTCGATGACGCAGTGCATCCCTGGCGCGGACAGCGCTGGGCGCACCTGATGGCCGACACCCTGGCCGAGCTGCACGCAATGGCCGCGCAGCTCGGCATTCCCCCGCGCGCCTTCCAGAACAAGGCCAGCGGCGCCCACTACGATGTCACTGCCGGGCTGCGCGCACAGGCCATCGCGCTCGGCGCCCGGGCGATCTCACGGCACACCGACCGCGAGCTGGTCAAGGCGGTGATTGCCAACGCCCGGGCGCAGTACCGGCCGTAGGCTCGGCTGCCGTGTGCCTCCTGTAGTGCCGAGCCGATGCTCGGCTGCTCTACGCGAAATGCAGCCGAGCGTGGGCTCGGCTCTACAGGCCCGATCAGAACGGGTCGCTGCCCAGCCGGATTTCCACGTTCAGCAGCGAGCACAGCGCAAGCATCGCGTCATCGTCGCGGGTCAGCGCCATCACCCCGGTAAAGCCATCACTGCCGGCATCCACGCTCCACAGCGTGTAGTTGTGCTCGCGCAGGCGGTCGAAGGCGGTGGCCATCAGCTGCACGCCGTCCAGGCCTTCGGCAAAGTCCTCGTCGTCCAGGTCGCCACCCCAGTCCAGCTGCAGGTTGAAGCGCGCCGAAAGCTCGTTCACCGCCGACTGCAGCGACTCCAGGTCCTCACGCTCCACATCGAAACCGGACTGCCAGGCGATGGCGGTGAACAGCGCCGGCAGCCAGTCGCTGTCCGCTTCCAGCGGCTGACCGTCCTCGGCCAGGTGCTCGCGCCAGCGGTTGAACTGCTGCAGGGCCAACTCTTCGTCACCCGGGTTGATCAGCACCAGCAGGTTCCAGACCCGCGCCTCGAAGCCCTCCTCGTCGAAGTCGTGGATGTCTTCCTCGAAGTCGAAATAGTCGCTGTTGTCGGGCATGGCGGAACGTCCTCTGGGGCAGGTCGGCATTCTACGGTTTATCCTGTGCCGCTGAAGCCGGCCTTGGTGGCCGTCACTGTGAATGAAGCGATGAGCGATACCCCTCCCGACCACCTGGCGATCAACCCGGCCAGCCCCTTCCATGATGCGCAGGCGCTGGAGCGCGGCGTTGGCGTGCGTTTCAACGACATCGAGCGCGACAACGTCGAGGAATACTCGGTCAGCGAAGGCTGGATCCGCGTGCAGGCCGGCAAGGCCCGTGACCGCCGCGGCAACCCGATGACGATCAAGGTCAAGGGCAAGGTCGAAGTGTATTTCCTGGACCAGAAACCGGAATAACCGGCACCGGCATGCAGAGCCGAGCCTGTGCTCGGCTGCTTTTCGTTCCGGGTTCATGACGCCTGAAGCAAGCGTAGCCGAGCATGGGCTCGGCTCTACATGCCAGGGCGGAATCCGCGTCAGCGTCAGCAACGCCCGGTCCCAGGCATCATTCGCGCTTGCGCGATTCCAGCAGGTCCAGGTTGCGAATCAGGCGCCGCGAGATCTCATCGGAGATCACCCCGCGCCGGGTCAGCCGGAACAGTTCCTCGCGCTCGGCGTTGAGGCCGGCGCTGCGCAGCTGGCGGTAGCCCAGCTCCATGCGCCGCACCTTCTCCGGGTCTACGTCGGGCCCGTCGTTGTCTTTCTCCAGGTGCCGCTGGTACAGCAGGCTCACCCGCGAGGCGGCATCGTTGTACAGCTGCACGTTCTCGGTGTTCTGGTTCATCACCAGCTGCTGGCGCATGCGCTCGACCCCGGCCAGCGCCGCCTTCGACGACAGCCGGCGCGCCAGGTCCTCTTCCTTGCGTTCACCCGAATCGGCCGGCAGCTGCAGGCCCTTCAGCAGCTGCGGCAGCGCGATGCTGGCGCCGAGCAGCGAGAACAGGATCACCGAGGCGGCCAGGAAGATCACCAGGTCACGTGCCGGGAACGCACTGCCATCAGGCAGGAACAGCGGCAGGGTCAACACGCCGGCCAGGGTGATCGCACCACGCACGCCGGCCACCGAGGTCGCCACCACGATGCGCCAGTTCGGCGCTTCGCCCCGCTCCAGTCCGCGGCGACGCGCGCGCAGCAGGTTCCAGCGCAGCGACAGCCACACCCACAGCAGGCGCAGCACGACCAGCGCCAGGTTGATCACCACTACGTACACCAGCAGCCACCACGCGCTCTGGTGGCCGGTCCCGTTCATGGTGGTGGTGGCACGTTCGACAATACCGGGCAGCTGCTCGCCCAGCAGCACGAACATGATGCCGTTGAAGCTGAACTGCAGCATGTTCCAGACCCCGGCACGCTGCACGCGCATGCTGCCGGAGACGCGGCCGGTCAGCTCGACGTAGCTCATCGCGATACCGGCGGCGACCGCGGCGAGGATGCCGGAGGCGTGGATCTCTTCGGCCAGCAGGTAGGCCGCGAACGGAATGAGCAGGTTGACCAGCATCGCCGCGCCCGGCTCCTCGCCGAAGCGGCGCCACAGCCAGCGCTGGAAGGTCGACACACCAAGGGTGACCGCCACGCCCACCGCAAGGCCGGCCACGGCCACCCACACGAACGTCAGCGAGGCCGTGGCCAGCGAGAACGTGCCGGTCATCACCGCAGCCACCGCGAAGCGGAAGCAGACCAGGCCCGATGCATCGTTGAGCAGCGACTCGCCTTCCAGGATGTGCATCAGGCGCTTGGGAATCGGCGCCTTGGAGGCGATCGCACCCACTGCCACAGGATCGGTCGGCGACACGATCGCCGCCAGCGCGAAGCACACCGCCAGCGGCATCACCGGAATCAGCCAGTGGATCAGGAAGCCTGCGCCGATGACGGTGAACACCACCAGGCCGAACGCCAGTTCGAGGATCGCGCCCTTGTCGCGGAACAGGCCCTGCTTGGGAATGCGCCAGCCATCCAGGAACAGCAGCGGCGGCAGGAACAGCAGGAAGAACACTTCCGGCTCCAGTGCGTGGCCGCGGTTGAATACCCCGGCAATGACCGCGCCCAGGCCGATCTGCACCAGCGGCAGCGGCAACGAGAACGGCAGGACGCGAACCAGGTAGCCGCTGGCGACAACGGCCACCAGCATCGCCAGGACGACTTCAATGGTATGCATGCTTCTTCCAGGAAGCGGCGCGTGGGGCGGCTTGAAGGCCAGCGCCGGAAACCCGGAAAAAACTACCACATGCGGCCATGACCGCGACGACGGGAGCCGCCGCGCGTCAGCCCCGGCTCATGCCGCCCCATCGAAGCGGTACAGGTCCATGGCCAGGAAACCGGCGTCGATGCCGGCGTCGATGCGGCGTGCGCCGAAACCACCCTCGCCGGCCGCGCCCATCGCAAAGAACAGCGGCAGCAGGTGCTCGTCGGTCGGGTGCGCACGTTCGGCGAATGGCGCCTGCCGGCGGTAATCCAGCAGGGCCTGGCGGTCATCAGCGGCCAGCCGCTGCTCCACCCACTCGATGAAGGGCCGCACGTATGGCGCTTCCTTGCCGTCCTGGTAGTCGCCCCAGTCGTGCAGGTTGTGGGTGATGCTGCCCGAGCCGACCAGCAGCACGCCTTGTTCGCGCAGTGGTGCCAGCGCGCGGCCCAGCGCGAACTGATGCTCGGGGCCGAGCAGCGGCTGGATCGACACCGGCACCACCGGGATGTCGGCCTGCGGGCGCAACAGCCGCAGCGGTACCCACGCGCCGTGGTCGAGGCCACGCTGCGGATCGATGGCCACTGGCAGTCCTGCGGCGGCGATGCGGCCGGCCACTTCTTCGGCCAGTGCCGGGTCACCCGGCGCCGGGTACTGCAGTTCGAACAGCGCGCGCGGGAAGCCGCCGAAATCGTGGATGGTTGGCGGCTGCGGATGCGCCCCGACCAGCGGCTGCCGGCCCAGCCAGTGCGCCGAGGCCATCACGATGGCGCGCGGCGTGGGCAGGTCGCGCGCCAGCTCGGCCAGGCGCACACCAACCTGGCCCGGATGCAGGGCAGTCATCGGCGAACCATGGGAGATGTACAGCGAAGGCAGGCGGGACATGGAATTCTCCAGTTGCAGGATCAGGCGGCGATCAGCGCGAACGCAGGGTCCACTTGCCATCGCCGACCAGGAACAGCACCACCAGCGCCAGCGCCCAGAACGCCGGGTATTCCCAGCCGCCGCCGGCATTGGCGAAACCGAAGCCGTTGGCGCCGTGCACGGTGACGATGGTGCCCAGCAGCAGCGGCACGCCGACCAGGCCCACCCAGCGCGCATAGATGCCCAGCAGCAGCGCGACAGTGATCACCAGCTCGACGCCGATGGTGAGGTAGCCGAGCACGCCGGGCAGGCCCAGCGACTCGAAGAACGCTGCCGTGCCGGCCGGGGTGAATACCAGCAGCTTGGTCAGCGCATGGACCAGGAACAGCACGCCCAGGGCCAGGCGCAGCAGGGCGGCGCCATACGGGGCCAGCGGCGAATCAGGAGCGGTCGTGGCGTGCATCGGAAAGCACCTTGAAGGGAGTGGGCTCAGGTTATTGCGCCTTCACGGGCCGATAAATACGATCGATTGACCGTATTTATTTCAGAAGGCGCAACAATGGACACCCTCGAGGCGATGCGCGTGTTCGTGGCGGTGGTCGAGCGCAACGGCTTCAGCGCCGCCGCCCAGGCCTTGGACATGTCCACCGCCGGCGTTACCCGCCAGGTCGCCGCGCTGGAAAAGCGCTTGTCCACCCGCCTGCTCCATCGCACCACGCGGCGGGTCAGCCCCACCAGCACCGGCGCCGCCTACTACGCCCAATGCGTGCGCCTGCTGGCCGAGTTCGACGCGCTGGAGGCCAGCATCGGCGCGCAGGCGCTGGAGCCCTCCGGCACGCTGCGCATCAACGCGCCGGTCAGCTGGGGCATTGCCCGCCTCGGTCCGTTGCTGGCCAGCTACCGCGAACGCTTCCCGCAGGTGGAACTGGACCTGGCCTTGTCCGACCGCCTGGTGGACATGGTCGAGGAAGGCTACGACGTGGCCATCCGCATCACCCGCGAGCCGGGCCCCACCCTGATCGCCCGCCGCCTGGGCGAATCGCGGGTGAGCCTGTGCGCCGCGCCGGCCTACCTGGCCGGCCCCGGCGCCCCCCCCCCCCCCCCCCGCCTGCAGGCGCACGCGTGCCTGGGCTACAGCTACTGGGCCGCTGGCAACCACTGGCCGTTGCAGGGGCCCGCAGGCGAAGTAAAGGTCGCGGTGAACAGCCTGCTGCACGCCAACAACGGCGACGTGCTGCGCGAAGCGGCGATTGCCGGCATGGGCGTGATCCTGCAGCCGGATTTCCTGCTGGAAGACGCGTTGGCCGATGGCCGGCTGCTGCGCGTGCTGCCCGAATGGGAGGCCGCCCCGATCGGCATCTTCGCGGTCTATACCAGCCGCAGCCACCTGGCACCGAAGGTGCGCAGTTTCATCGACCATCTGGTCGAAGCCGGGGTGTAGCCGAACCTGGTGCTTGCCGGCCTGCGGCCGGCACTACCGTCATGCTTCGGCCGGGTAGTGCCGGCCGCTGGCCGGCCAATACGAACCCGATCAGGCGGGGACTTCATCCAACGCGTCGATGATCCGCTCCAGCGGTGCCGGCCGCCCCAGCAGGTAACCCTGCACCTGGTCACAGCCGTGCGCGGCCAGCCAGTCCAGCTGCCCCGGTGTTTCCACGCCTTCGGCAATGATGGTCAGGCCCATGCTGTGGCCCAGCGACAGCAGCGCGCGACAGATCGAGGCGTTGCGTGGATTGGTTTCCACGTCCGCCACGAAGCTGCGGTCGATCTTCAGGATGTCCAGCGGCAGGTGCTGCAGGTAGGACATGCTGGAATAGCCGGTGCCGAAATCATCCAGCGACACGCTGATGCCCTGCTCATGCAGGCGCTGCATGGTCTGCATCGCCTGCGCCGGCTTGCGCATCAGGCTGCTCTCGGTCAGCTCCACGTGCAGCGCACCGCGGGCCAGGCCGAATTCCTGCTGGGCGCGGGTGAACTCGGCCACCAGGTCGCTGTTGAAGAACTGCACCGCAGACACGTTGACCGCGATCGGCAGCTCGCCCCACCCGGCGTCGACCAGACGGCGCTGCGCCTTCGCCGCGGCGCGGATCACCCAGCGGCCCAGCGCCAGGATCAACCCGGTGTCCTCGCACAGCTGGATGAACTCGTTGGGCGGGATGAAGCTGCCATCGGCCTGCGGCCAGCGCAGCAGGGCCTCCAGCGCGGCCGGGCTGCCATCACCGGCATGCCGGATCGGCTGGAAGTACAGCTGGAACTCGTTGTCGATAGCGGCATGGATGCGCCCGGCCAGGCGCAACCGATCGGCCAGCCGCGTGGTCACCGCCGCATCGAACCAGACCACCACGTTGCCCTCGGCACGCGCCGCGTGCGCGGCCTGCGCAGCCATGCCGATCACCTGTTCGGCGCCATGGCCGTCACCGGCGACATGCACGGCCACGCCGATACGCGGCTCGAACTGGTGCAGCGAGTCCTTGCCGCGCATCGGCGCCGACACGATCTGCAGCAGGTCGTCCAGCACGCGCTGGGTATCGTGCCCGGCACCAATGGCCAAGACGAAATCTTCGGCCGGCTGGAACGCCAGCGTGCCATAGCGCGCGCCCAGGCCCCCGAGCCGGGTCGCCATCGACTGCAGTACCGCATCGCCGATCTCGCGGCCAAGCGTATCGGCCACCAGCTGCAGGCCGCGCAGCTGCACGAAGGCGATGGTATAGCCCTCGCCCTGCCCATCCAGCTGTTCGGTCAGGGCGCGCACATTGAGCAGGCCGGTGGCCGGGTTGTGCCGTGCCTGGTAGGCCAGGTCGCGCTCGTAGGCCAACCGTTCGCTCACATCCTCGGCCAGCACCAGGCACGCGGGCTGTCCGTCGAAATCGAGTTTGGACAGGTGTGCGCGCACCTCGAACACGCTGCCGTCCTTGCGCCGGTGCAGGCGCACGGTCGCGTCCGGAGGATCGCCCACCTGTGCGCGCTGGATGGCACCACGCACCTCGTCCCAGCCCTCGCGCGGGCGGATGTCGAGGATGCTCATCGCCAGGAACTCGTCGCGGCTGTAGCCGTACTGGCGCACGGCGGCATCGTTGACCTCGATGAAGCGCAGCGTGTCCGGGTCGAATACCCAGAACGGCGCCGGATTGCGGTCAAACAGCAGGCGGAAGCGGCGTTCCACTTCGCTCATCTGCTCGCGCGCCTGATAGCGTTCGCTCAGGTCGGTCAGCGCACCGATCATGCGCCGCTCGCTGTCGGCCACTTCCACCCGCTGCCCACGTGCCCCGACCCAGCGCACCTCGCCTCCGGGCAGCACCAGGCGGAATACCTGGTCGAGCACCGCGCCGCCGGCGAAGGCCTGGTCGAAGGCCTGCTGCAGGCGTGCGGCGTCGTCGCGATGCACGCGTGCGAAGAAGTCGGCCACCGGCAGGGCATCGGTCTGCACGCCGAAGATCTCGCGCGCCAGGGGTGACCAGCGCAGCAGCGCGGCATCCTCGTCCACGTACCAGGTGCAGACACGCCCGACCTGGTGCGCAAGGCGCAGCTCGGCGTGGCCGGCCTTCAGCTCTTCGGCCATCGACTGCTGGCTGCGGGTGGTTCGGCGCACCGCATACAGCAGCACCAGCAGCACCACGATGTAGGCCAGTACGATTGCCACCGATGCCTGCAGGTAGGGCCACCACGGTGCCAGCACGTCTTCGTCGGCCAGGCCCACCTGCACCGCCAGCGGACTGCGTTCTAGCGTGCTGATGGTGAGGATGCGCGGTACGCCGTCCACCACGCCCGGCATGCTGCCCAGCTCGACCACTGCCTGCGTGCCGAGCAGGTCACGGCGTGGCAGGTCATAGCGGTGGCCCACCGTGCCATGCGGGTCAGGCACGCGGGCCAGCATGTAGCCTTCGGCATCGCTGATCGAGACCAGTCCCTTGGGGCCGACGTCGAGGCCACCGACGATGCGCTGCAGTTCGCCGCAGCGCAGCCGTGCCAGCAGCCAGCGTTCGCCGGCCATCGGCAGCGCCAGCGGGACCACCCAACCGCCATCGCTGGCCCGCTGCGGCGGGCCGATGTACAGCGCGCTGCCCTGGCCACGACGCTGCGGGTCGGTCCACAGCGGCAGCTGCAGGTCGCCCTCGCCGGCCGTCAGCGGTCGGCCATGGCGGTCGAGCACGGCGATGCTGTGCAGTTCGGCATGCCGGCCCAGCACCCCGCCGATGGATGCATCCAGCAGGGCCGGCGCCTGCGCCGGCACGCTGCGGAACAGCTCGGCGGCGTCGGCGGCGATGCCGGACATGGCCCGCTCCAGGTTGCGCAGTTCCAGCGCCAGCAGGCGCTCGCTGCCCACCGCCAGCGCGCGGCTCTGGCGCTGCGCCGCTTCCAGACGGCGGTGGTAGTCATTGACCAGCATGAGGGTCAGCCCGGTGACCAGCAGCACGCCCAGCAGCACTCCGCCCCAGGTAATGGCGCGCAGCGGCCGGGCCAACGCGCGTTTCAGCGCGGGCATCGGCGGGTGTTCCTTGTGCAGTCGGCTGGCTTCATGCGCGAACGAATCCTCCACGTCCCCGACCTCAACGGCCGGTGGACGCCATTCTTGACGCCTGACCCGCCCCCGCATGGCCACCTCCCCGTGTCCGCGCAGGGTTCCAGGGTCCAGCATGCACCACGTCGCTCACGGCGTGAAGGTCGGTTCCACGTGTTCAGCCAGATCCTGCACAGCACAGGACGCAGCACAGGGCCGCCAGGCGGGCCGGCGCAGATTAGACTTGGCGTTTTCCGCCGCAAGAGAAGTCCATGTCCAAGCTGCGCCGTCCCACCCTGGCGCTGGCCATCGTTGCCAGCCTGTCCCTGGCCGCCTGTGACCGCCCGGCCGAGCCGGCCGCCACGGCCACCGCGCCGGCCGATGCCACCCCCGCTGCGGCCAAGCCGATGCTGGGCAGCTTCGGCTTCGATGCCAGCGGCATGGACCGCAGCATTGCCGCCGGCGATGACTTCTTTGGCTTCGCCAACGGCACCTGGGTCAAGAACACCGAGATTCCGGCCGACCGGTCGCGCTTCGGCAGCTTCAACGTCATTGCCGAGAAGACCCTGGCCGACACCCGCGCCATTCTCGAAGGGGCCGCCGGCAACACCCAGGCCAGCGGTGACGACAAGCTGATCGGCGATTACTACGCCGCTTACATGGACGAGGCCGGCATCGAGCAACGCGGCGTTGCACCCGTGGAGCCGCAGCTGAAGGCGATCGATGCCATCACCGACAAGGCCGGCCTGGCACGCGCCCTGGGCGGCGATGTGCGCGCCGACGTCGACCTGCTCAATGCGACCAACTTCTACACCGACCGCCTGTTCGGCCTGTGGGTGTCGGTGGACCTGCTGCAGCCGGACCGCAATGCGCCCTACCTGGTGCAGGGCGGCCTGGGCATGCCCGACCGCGATTTCTACCTGGGCGGCGGCCGCATGGCCGAACTGCGCAAGCAGTACCAGGCCTACATCGCACAGATGCTGCAGCTGGCCGGGGTCGCCGATCCGGCCGGCAAGGCACAACGCATTCTCGCGCTGGAGACGAAGATCGCGCAGGCACATGCCACCCAGGAAGAAACCAATGATGTGACCAAGGGTGCCAATCCCTGGACCCAGGCCGACTTCAATGCCAAGGCGCCCGGCATGGACTGGAACGCCTTCCTCGACGCGGCCGCGCTGGGCAAGCAGCAGGACTTCATCGTCTGGCAGCCCAAGGCCGTGGCCGGCCTGTCCAGGCTGGTCGCCACCGAGCCACTGGAGGTGTGGAAGGACTACCTGGCCTTCCACGCGCTGGACCGTGCCGCCGCCTACCTGCCGAAGAAATTCGCCGATGCCCGCTTCGCCTTCCACGGCACCGCGCTGAGCGGCACGCCGCAGCAGAGCGATCGCTGGAAGCGCGCGGTGGACGACGCCAACCACGCAGTGGGCGAAGCGATCGGCAAGCGTTACGTCGAAAAGCACTTCGACGCGAAGACCAAGGAACGCGCGGACGAGATGGCCAAGAACATCATTGCCGCCTTCGCCAAGCGCATCGACGCGCTGGCGTGGATGTCGCCGCAGACCAAGGCGAGCGCCAAGGCGAAGGTGGCCGGCCTGACCGTGGGCATGGGCTATCCGGAAAAGTGGCGCGACTACACCGGCCTTGAGATCCGCCGTGATGACCCGCTGGGCAATGCACAGCGCGCCGAGCTGTTCGAGTACCAGCGCAACATCGCCAAGCTGGGCAAGCCGGTCGACCACGGCGAGTGGGCGATGCTGCCGCAGACCATCAACGCGATGAATGTGCCGCTGGAAAACCGCCTGGTGTTCCCGGCCGCGATCCTGCAGCCGCCGTTCTTCGACGGCGCCGCCGACGACGCCGTGAACTATGGTGCGATCGGCGCCGTGATCGGCCACGAGATCAGCCACGGTTTCGACAACGCTGGCGCACTGTTCGATGAAACCGGCAAGCTGCACAACTGGTGGACCGCCGAGGACCTGAAGCAGTTCAACGCCGCCGGCGATGCGCTGGCCGCGCAGTTCAGCAGCTACGAGCCGTTCCCGGGCGTGCATGTGAATGGCAAGCTGACCCTGGGCGAGAACATCGCCGACGTGGCCGGCCTGGGTACCGCCTACGACGCCTACCAGCTGTCGCTGCAGGGCAAGCCGGGCCAGACCCTGGAAGGCTTCACCCCGGACCAGCGCTTCTTCCTCGGCTTTGCCCAGGCCTGGCGCAGCAAGAGCCGCGAGCAGGCGCTGCGCAACTCGCTGCTGACCGATGTGCATGCACCGGGCCAGTTCCGCGCACTCACCGTGCGCAACATCGACGCGTGGTACCCGGCGTTCGACGTGAAGGAAGGCCAGAAGCTGTACCTGGCCCCGGACAAGCGGGTCAAGGTGTGGTGATGTAACCGGAACGGGCGCCGCAAGGCGCCCGTTTCACTTGCGGGTAGCTGCCAACCTTGGTTGGCACATGCCCCGCTCCGGTGGGTGCCAACCTTGGTTGGCATGGCGCGGATCTACCTGCCGGTGGTGGCAACCATCAGCAAAGCACTCCCCGCCAACACCGCCGCAGCCCACAGCGTGGCGTGCAGCCCGATGCCATCCAGCAGCAGTCCACCGCCCCACGCCCCGAGCGCGATGCCGATGTTGAATACACCCACATACAGCGCGGTGGCGATCTCCACGGCCTGCGGCACCGCTTTCATCATCCAGCTCATCAGGCCCACCGATACACCGCCATAGGCCAGGCCCCACAGCAGCAGCACCGCGATGCCAGCGGACGGTGTGTTTCCCACCCACAGGAACAACAGCGGCGTCAGCATCAGGCCCGATGCGATCGCCAGCACCGTGCCACGTGGATGGCGTGCTGCCAGCGGCCCGGCGATGAAGTTGCCGGCGATGCCAGCCAGGCCGTAGGCAAACAGCAGTGCACCGATCCACGACGCATCCATGCCGGAGAGGCACGTCAGCAGCGGCCGCACATAGGTGAAGGCGATGAAGTGCCCGGACACCAGCAGCACGGTCAGCCACAGGCCACGCCGCAGGTCGCGCTGGCCAAGCTGCTGTACGAACTGCCGCAGCCGCACCGATGTACTGACAGGCAACGCAGGAACGACCCGCAGATGCAGCAGCATCACCGCCGCACTGAACAACGCCAGCGCCACGAACGCGCTGCGCCAGCCCAATGCATCCCCGATCAGCGCGCCCAGCGGCACGCCCAGCACCGATGCCGCAGCCACGCCACCGAAGATGATCGAGGTGGCCAGGCCCATGCGCTGCGCAGGTACCAAGCGCGCTGCCAGCCCACCGGCGATGGCCCAGATGCCGCCCATGCAGAACCCCACCAACACGCGCGCGGCCAACAGCCAGCCGATGCCCGGTGCCAGTGCCGATGCAAGGTTGGCGACCAGCAGCAGCCCCAGCAGCGCGCACAGGATGCGGCGACGATCGATGCCACCGGCTGCGATCACCACCAGCGGTGCGAACAGGGCCGCCAGCAGGGCCGGCAGCGAGATCATCAGACCGGCGGTACCAGTGGATGCGCCGAGATCTTCGGCGATAGGGGTCAGCAGGCCCACCGGCAGCATTTCAGTGGTGACCACCGAGAAGGTGGCGAGGCCGACGGCGGAAACTGCCCACCACGGATGGCGGGGCACAAGCGCGGCGTGCGCAGGCGATGAACCGCTCACGGGATGATTCCTCCAGGGGATGTGGATGCAGCAGACGGGCGCAGTGCACGTTGCGCGAGCATGGCGAACAGCAGCACGCCACCGCCTGCCAACAGCGCAACGACAAAGCCGCTGCGCACGCCCCCCGCATCGACGCTCTGGCCGGACAGCGCCGCGCCCAGCGCCACGCCGATGTTCAAACCGGCCAGCAACCAGGTCATGCCCTCGGTCAGGCGCGATTCGGGCACGTGCTGTTCGACCAGCGACATCGCCACGATCATCGTCGGCGCGAAGAACACCCCGGCCAGCAGCACGGCAAAGGCCAGTGCAGGCAGGTTGCCCACCCACAGCAACGGCAACGTGGTCAGTGCGGTGGCCGCTGCGCCGGCCAGCAACAGGCGCGGCAACGGTGCCTGCAGCTTCAGGGCACCGAACAGCAGGCCCGCTGTGCAGCTGCCCAGCGCATAGGCCGACAGCACTGCACTGGCGGCAAGCGGCTGGCCCCGCTCTTCGGCGAACGCCACGCTGGTGATGTCGACGGTGCCCACAATCACGCCCATCGCCAGCATCAGCAACGCCAGCAAGCGGATCTCCGGCTGCCGCAGCAACGAACGCGAGGGTGCGGCACCTTCGCGATGCTGCAGCGGCGGCTCGGTGCCACGCTGCATTACCAGTGCGGCCGCTCCAATCACCAGCAGCAACGCTGCCGCCAGCACGCCCGCCTGCGGCCACACCGCAACCGACAATCCCACCGACAACGGTGGCCCGGCGATGAAGGTCACCTCGTCGAACACAGTCTCCAGCGAATACGCGGTCTGCAGCTGCGCGCGTCCGCGATGGATCGCGGTCCAGCGCGCGCGCACCATCGCCGACACGCTGGGCATGCAACCGGCCAGCATCGCCGCAATGAACAGCGTCCAGTCCGGCGCAGCCAACAGCGTGCACGCGACCAGCAACAGCAGCCCCGCCGCACTGGCCGCAGTAGCCCATGGCAGCACCCTGCCCTGCCCGCGCCGGTCAACCCAGCGCGACACCTGCGGTGACAGCAGCGCGTAGGTCAGCACGAAGGTGGCCGACACCGCACCAGCCAATGCATAGCTGCCGCGCAGCTGCGACAGCAGGGTGATGATGCCGATGCCGGTCATCGGCAGCGGCAGGCGGGCCAGCAGGCCGGCCAGGGCGAGGCCGGCGGTGCCAGGGGCAGCGAACAGGTCGCGGTAGGGGGTGGCCATCAGGATCTCCAGGGCAGCGGCTTGCCTGGCGCACCCGGCGCCACGACAATACATACAGAGCGTATGAATAAGAGGCTACATTCATACGCTTCGTATGTAAACAATCATGCATTGTGTATCTAAGGAGTTCCGGATGGTCCGTCGCACCCGCGCCGAGATGGAAGAAACCCGCGCCACCCTGCTGGCCACCGCCCGTCGCGTCTTCAGCGCGCATGGCTATGCCGCCACCTCGATGGATGACCTGACTGCCCAGGCCGGGCTCACCCGCGGTGCGCTGTATCACCACTTCGGCGACAAGAAGGGCCTGCTGGCGGCGGTGGTCGCCCAGCTGGATGCCGAGACCGACCAGCGCCTGCAGGCGATCAGTGACAGCGCCGACGATGCCTGGGAGGGCTTCGTGCAGCGATGCCGCGCCTATCTGGAGATGGCGCTGGAGCCGGAGATCCAGCGCATCGTGCTGCGCGATGCACGTGCGGTGCTCGGTGGCGCCTCACCGGAATCGCAGCGCCACTGCGTGCACTCGATGCAGCGGTTGATCGAACAGCTGATCACGCAGAGCGTGGTAGCACCGGTGGACGCGCAGGCGCTGGCGTCGCTGATCTACGGCAGCCTGGCCGAGGCCGCGTTCTGGATCGCCGAAGGAGAGGATGGTGATGCGCGACTGCGTCAGGCGACGGCGGCGCTGGACGTGTTGTTGCGTGGGTTGAAGTCGGCGGGGTAAGGCCCATCCACGCATGGCGTGGATCTAATGCGGAATCCGCTCGGGTAGATGCCAACCTTGGTTGGCGCTTCCGCGGCACCGCGTGAAAGGCGTGCCAACCAAGGTTGGCACCTACCAGGCAACCGCAGGCCACTCGCGCAGGATCTCCACCGGCACGCCCATGCGCGCGCAGGCGCGGCTGGCCAGGCCATCGGGCAGCGCGCGGCGGAACAGCGGCGCCATGCCCTGCATCAACTTCGCTGAAGCTGCCGCCTGCGCACGCTGGCGTCCACTGCGCTCGAGCATGCCCTCGGCCCAGTCCGGCAGCAGCGCCGCGCCTGCACCCAGGAACACCTCGCGCGACAGCCCCGGCACCGGTACCGGCAGGCGCACGCCGGACAGCACCTCCAGCACTTCACGCGAGCGCTCGTCCACACGCAGCTCCGGTTGCCGCGCGCAGAAGTACGCCGCCACTTCCGCTTCGCTGCACGGCACATCCACTGCACCCAGCGCCTCGGCCACACGGCGGTACTCATCGTAGTAGCGGTCGGCGATGTCCCCCGGCAGCTCGCGCCCATAGCGGCGGAAACCCTGCAGGAACCCGAAGGCTTCGGTCACGTGCACCCAGGTCAGCAACTGCGGATCGTCGGCGGCGTAGGGCTCGCCCTGCGCGGTCTGGCCGCGGATCCGTGCATGAATACGGCGCACCTTGGCCACCAGCGCCTCCACTTCGCCAGTGGGCGCGTAGCTGGTGCCGGCAACGAAGGCGGTGGTGCGGCGCAGGCGTCCCACCAGGTCCTGGCGGAAATTGGAGTGGTCGTAGACCCCGGCCAGCGCGCGTGGGTGCAGTGTCTGCAGCATCAGCGCGCACAGGCCACCGGCGAGCATCGAGGGAAATTCGGCGTGCAGCCGCCAGGTGACGCTGTCCGGGCCGAACCAACCCGGGTCGCCCTGCGGATGGTCGTAGTCGATGCCACTCTGGCCGCGCGGGAAGGCGTCCAGTACCCAGCGCCGGATCGGCGCGGTGACGGGGCGGTAGAGTCGCTGCAGCAAAGCCGGCATCACGGGTCCAGGAAAGTCGGAAGAACGGTCGCATCTTGCGCGGTCGGCCCCGATTCTCTGCGATCACGGCGCAGGCGGCGAGCCTCCACGCTCAGCGACCGTTTCATGTGCGGCCGCAGCACGTTTCACCCTGCGACATCCTGTCGCAGGCTGTGACCGCGATGATGCAATGCATCAATTTTCACCCCCGCCGGGCAAACCCTTGCGTCGCTTGGCATTGCCCCCGTTGCACCGCCCGCTGGAAGTGCTAGAACTGGACCCGCCACACCGTCCAATGCTGATCGACGCACGTTCCACAAGGAGCCAGCCATGATTGCCTTGTTCAAGGGTTTGGGAATTCTGCTTCGCGACAACGAGCTCTACAGCAGCCCGTTCGACAAACAGGTGGCGCACTGGCGCAACCTCAGCGAGCAGCAGATCCGCGATGAAGTGGCGGTGCTGGCCCAGGCCAAGTGCCAGTGGCTGATCGCATCGATCATCGGCTGGCAGGCAGCCTCTCTGCTGATCCTGGGCCTGATCGCCAACTACCTGTGGCGCGATGACTTCCATATCACCTTCACCCGCGTGGTGATCGTGTTCGGCTCATGGGTCTCGATCCTGTTCGTGATCTGGTTCATGGCCAACATGTTCGATCAGCAGGCCGGCTTCGAGCGCTGGATGAAGGCCTTCAACAGCCGCGCCCGCATCAGTTCCAAGGCCGACAGCGTGGAGCACGTGGCCGAGGCACTGGACCTGGCCGAGCACTACCCGGAAGTGCTGGACTACAAGCAGGCGGTCACCACCAAGCGCGAACTGCGCCACGAGGACATCCGCATCATGACCGAGATCGGGCGGATGAAGCAGCACTCGGAGCTGGTCGGACGCCTGAACCACGTCGGCGAAACCGAACACCATCACGAGCTGACGCTGCAGCCTGCCTACTGACCCTTCAGCGAAGCGGGGGGATCCACACTGCCACCGTGGTCACTCGCGGTGGCAGTGTTCTATCGGGTCCTGGCTGACGCACTGGCGGAAGCCGTCGGGCAGGCCACGCATGGCCTCGGTCTTGCCTGCCGCAACCGCAAACCGACGCAGCGGCGGCGTGGTGCACGCGGCATCGGTGCTGCACGCTGGGTCCAGCACCAGGTAATGGCAGTGGCCACTGCTGCTGGCAATGCACTGAAAGCGCGCCTCGCCGTCGACCACCGTACTCTTGCTGTACAGCGTGTCCACGCCGTTGGCATGGGTGCGGGTGATCGAGGTGTTGCGGGATTTTTCGCAGCCGGCCAGTGCCAGCACGGCAACGCACGCAATCAGCAGACGGGACATGTTCATTCCTCGGTGCAGGGGGGATGCGGCTGCGGCTACATGCCGCGGAACAGGCTCATGAACGGTTGGCTGACCACCAGCGTTTCCGTTCGGCCACGCAGGCGCAGCACGCCCCGCCCGGTATCGTCGCGGCTGACCGCCGCCACGGCCTTCATGTTGACGATGGTCGAGCGGTGGATCTGGCGGAAATGCTGCGGGTCGAGCACTTCCAGCAGTTCGCGCAACGGCGTGCGCAGCAGGCTCTCGCCGGCGGCAGTGACCACGGTGGTGTACTTGTTGTCGGCGCGGAAGTAGGCCACCTCCTCCAGCATGATCAGCTGCGTCTCGCGGCCGTTGCTGGCGGTGATCCAGGCCAGCGGCGGTCGCTCTGCAGTGCCCTGCGATGGGCCCAACCGCTGCAGCAGGCGCTCCAGCACGGCATCGTCCTGCCGCGTCGATGGCAGCCGCGACAGGATGCGTTCGCGGGTGGCAAGCAGGCGCTCGTCGCTTACCGGCTTGAGCAGGTAATCCATCGCGCCCTGCTCGAATGCATCGATGGCGTACTGGTCGTAGGCAGTAACGAACACCACCTGGGTGCGCGGACTCAGCTCGGACAGCGAGCGCGCGACCTCGATGCCGCTGATACCGGGCATGCGGATATCGAGGAAAGCGATGTCCGGCTGCTTCTCGGCCAGCTGCTCCAGCGCGCTGGCGCCGTCCTCGCACTCGGCCACCAGCTTCAGGTCCGGCCACAGCCGGCGAAGTTGCTCCACCAGCGACTGCCGCAGCAGTTCTTCGTCTTCAGCGATCAGTGCCTCAAGCGGCATGGCTGCGCTCCTTGTGCGACTGCGGCAGGGTCATGGTCGCGGCCACGCCGCTGGGGAAATTGGCCACGATCGCCACACCGGCCTGCTCACCGCAGGTCAGGCGCAGGCGCTCGCGCAGGTTCTTCAGGCCGATGCCGGTACCGCTGGTGCCCTGCCCGAAGCCGAGCCCGTCGTCGGCGACGGTCACGGTCACGTGGTCATCGAAACCACGCGCGAGGATCCAGATCGTGCCACCGCCGGGCTTGGGTTCCAGGCCGTGCTTGATCGCGTTTTCCACCAGTGTCTGCAACGCCATCGCCGGCAGGTGCACGCCATGCAGTTCGTTGGGTACCTGCACTTCCACCGCCAGCCGCGCGCCCATGCGGATACGCAGAATCTCCAGGTAGGCGCGGGTGCGCTCCAGCTCCACGCCCAGCGTGGACACCGATTCGTCCACCTGCGGCAACGAGCTGCGCAGGTACTGGATCAGGTGGCCGAGCATCTGTTCGGCACGCGCCGGGTCGGTGCGGGTCAGCACCTGCGCGTTGGCCAGCGTGTTGTACAGGAAGTGCGGTTCCACCTGCGCGTGCAGCAGATTCAAGCGCGCCACCGACAGTTCCTTTTCCACCTGGGTCTGTTCGGCGGCGGCCTGCTCATCGCGACGCTGGTCGGCCACGCGGCGGCTGATCGCACGGGTGACCGCTTCGGCGTTCTCGAAGTTGCTGCCCTCGTCCAGCGCCAGCAGGTCGGCCCACCAGCCCGCATCCGGTTCAAACAGTAGGGTGACGGTGCTGGTGCCCTGCCCCGGCGTGACCGTGGCCAGCACGCTGTTGCGCTTGATCGCCAGCCGCGCCGGCAGGTTCCAGCGCGAGGGCTGACGCCCATTCCAGAGATCCACGCGGCGAACATAGGCGCGCACCTGCAGGCTGCCGGCCGAGCTTTCCACATCCTCCACGCGGGGAAGTTCGGCGATCGCCGCTTCCACTACCGAGAACGCGTGGCCGGCGTCCATCGGCAGTTCGATCTGGCGGCGCTGGCGCCCGGACAAGGTGGTGGCATCCAGGCGACCGGCCACCAGCCAGACCCGGCGGATATGGGTGATGGCACTGCCCAGCGCGGAAATGATCAGGAACATCGCCAGCAGGCCGAAAATCCAGCCCGGGCCATCGTTCATGCCACTGAAGATGCCGCTCCAGACCATGCCTGCGACGAACAGCGCCGCAGCCCAGGCCAGCAGATGACGTAACAGGAGAGAAAGGCTGGCGAACACGGCGGCGCCTTGGAGGAAGGGGGTGAGCCGAGCATAGGGCGGCCCGCCGGGCAAGCAAGCGGGCTGCGACGAAGGGCGGGAAAGCGGGGATGGAAGCCTTCAGTGCAACGCCGGGCATGGCCCGGCGCTACCAGGGCTGGCGGGGCAGCGCGCCCCGCATTCCCTTATTTGCGCTGGTCGGCGCTGGCGTCGCGTACGGCGCGGAACGACTCGTCCTTGCTCCAGTTCGGCCAGGCACGGGAGTTGGCCAGCTGGTTGCCCAGCGTGTACAGCACTTCCAGGTCGCGGGCGGCACCGGCGAACACCCAGTCCGGCTGCCATTCGTCGCCCTGCTGGTGGTAGCGCTTGGCGGTGTAGTCTTCCGAGGCCTTCTTGCCCGCAGCCACGCCACCGTCCACCCAGTCCTGGCCGGCCGACCACGACAGTGCCGGCACGCCACGCTTGGCGAACGGGAAGTGATCGGAGCGGAAGAACAGGCCCGCTTCCGGCTTCGGGTCCGGCGTGTAGCGGATATCCCAGCCCTTGGCCACGTCCTTCAGCTGGTCCAGCAGCTCGAAGCGCGCGGCGCCGTAGATGCCGAAATCGCGCGACGGACCGAACGGCGCCATGCCATCCATGTTGATCACCGCCACGGTCTTTTCCAGCGGGTACAGCGGATGGGTGGCGTAGTACTCCGAACCCAGCAGGCCCTTTTCCTCGGCGGTGACTGCCAGGAACAGCACTGACCTCTCCGGGCGCTTGGCCTTGGCGAAACCACGGGCCAGCTCGATCAGCGAGGCAGTACCGCTGGCATTGTCCAGCGCACCGTTGAAGATGCGATCACCGCGCGCGTCCGGCTCGCCCACGCCGATGTGGTCCCAGTGCGCGCTGTAGACGATGGTCTCGTCCGGGTGGCGGCTGCCTTCCAGGCGTGCGGCCACGTTGTGCGAGGTGATCACTTCGGTCTTCACCGCGTACTTCGCGTCCAGACTGGCGCCGGTCAGCGGCACCGGGGTGAAGTCGCGCTGCTGCGCCTTCTTCTTCAGCGCTTCGAAGTCCTGCCCGGCCGAGCGGAACAGCTCCACGGCAAGGTCGCGCTGGATCCAGCCTTCCAGCAGCGGGTGGCTTTCCGCCGGGTTGTCGCGCACCACATCGAACATGGTGTTGGTGTTGGAGCCGGCCACGGTGGCCCAGCCGTACGACGCCGGTGCGGTCTCGTGCACGATCAGCACGCCCAGCGCGCCCTGGCGGGCACCTTCTTCGTACTTGTAGGTCCAACGGCCGTAGTAGGTCATGCCCTTGCCGTCGAAGTCGCCCTGGCCGGTCTCGAAGTCCGGATCGTTGATCAGCACGACGGCGATCTTGCCCTTCAGGTCCACGCCCTTGAAGTCGTCCCAGTTGCGCTCCGGGGCCTTCACGCCGTAGCCGAGGAACACCAGCGGCGCCTTGCTGATATCGACGTTGCTGGCGCCGTTCATGGCGGCGCGCACGGCGATCTGCTTGCCCTGCTCCAGCGCAACGGTCTTGCCGCCCTGGTGCAGCGCCAGCTGCGGTGCGCCGACGATGTCGCCCTTGCGCAGCGGAACGGCCTGGGTCCACAGGCGCTTGCCATCCTTGAGGTCACCGCCCGGCTGCAGGCCGGCATCGGCGAACTGCTTGCTGAGGAAGGCGATGGTCTTTTCTTCGCCGGCGGTGGCCGGGGAGCGGCCTTCGTAGGCGTCGGAGGCCAGTTCCTTGACGTCGGCGGAGATCCGCGCGCCGTCGAATTTCGGGGTGGCGGCCATCAGTGCGCTCGACACTGACAGGGCCAGCACGCCCAGTGCTACTCGCTTCATTGCTCTCTCCAGCAGGGAAATCTCTCTGGAGTGTAATGGGATTCGGCAGGGCTGCGCCCTGCACCCGCCGAAGCCAGGGCAACAGCAACAGCAACAGCCAAAGCCAAAGCCAAAGCAACAGCGGCATTCCGTGGGATGGCGGGGTGGGTCCGGTTGCGGGGGACGCTGCAAGTACATCCATGTAAGCTCGGTCGCCGCATCCATGCGGCTCACGCCCCCGCAACCGGACCCACCCCGCCTTCGACAGGTTCCCGCTGCTGTTGGTGGAAGTCGACCTTGGTCGACACACCGCTGTTGGTGGGTGTCGACCTTGATCGACACGCCGCTGTTGGTAGGTGTCGACCTTGGTCGACACGGACGGAAACACGAAGGGGTCAGGTTCCTTTCCCTGCGGGAAAGGGCTCTGACCCCATCTATGTGTTGCTTGAGCCTGTTACCAGTTCGGATCTTCGGCCGGCGCGGCAGCGGGCTTGGGCTTCGGCTTGGCGGCCGGGCGTGCGGCAGCTGCGGGAGCGGCCGAGGCAGTCGCTCCTGCGGCGGCGGCCGCCGGCTTGCTGCCCAGCTTCTGGCGCAGTTCGATCTGGCCCGGACGGAAACCGCCGCGCATCGCGTCGACGCCGTCTTCGATGGTGCCGTATGAGGTCTGTGCAGCGACGCGGTCGATGCGGATGGTGCAGCACGGGTGTTCGCTGCGGCCCAGCGAGCGGCCGGTCTGCGGGTCCTTCAGTTCTTCGCCCAGGCGCACGGCCTGCCAGCGCTGGCCGGCCTGCACGGTGTCACCGCCCTGACTCAGCACCACCTGGTCACCGTCCACCGACACCACCGATACCGGGAACAGCGTGGTGACGATGCTGGTGCCGATCTGGCCGGACAGCGATTCCATCATCGCCGCGGCCATGTTGCGGCCGTTGACCACACGCGGCAGGGTGCTGGGGCCGGTCGAGGCCAGCTGGTGGTCGAAGCTGTCGGACATCACCACCTGGCCGGTGGTGGCGTTGACCAGGCGCAGGGTGATGCGGCCGCCACCGGAGTACGAGGTCACCTGGCGGTCGGACATGCGCAGGTTGCGCACGCTGCGCGGGTACTCGAAGCGTTCGATGGTCGGGATCAGGATCAGGTCGGTCGCCAGCTGCTGGCCGACACGGGCAGTGTCCTGCAAACGTACGTTGCCGCTGTTGATGTGGTCGATCTCGGCCTGCAGTTCGTCGCCGAACTCACGGTCCAGCACGATGAAGCGCTGGGTCTGGGTCAGCGTGTCGGACAGGCGTGCGCGGATCGCGTCGGCCACTTCATCGGCGCTCACGCGGCCATCGCCCACGGCATAGCTGCCGGCCTTGGTACGCGGCAGCGCGACCACGATCTTCGGCTTGCCCTGCTCGTCCGGTGCGCGGTACTGGGCGATCTGGGCACGTACGCGTACCTTCCAGTAGCTGCGCATGCTGCGGTGGGTCACGTCGGAATCGAACGAGCTGGCGCCACGCTTGGCATCGACGTTGACCTTCTCGTCGTAGCTCTGCTTGACACTGGCCGAAGCCGAACCGCTCTTGGCCGAGGCTTCGCCGGACGCACTGGCCGACGCCGAGCCCTTGAAGCTCCAGCCTTCGTCGCTGGCGCGCACACGGGCGATGGTCTCCTCGTCCAGCTGCCGCACTTCGTCCTGCGACAGGATTTCATAGCCCAGCACCGCGCCCTTCGAGCCGGCGATCATCTGCTGGGTGAACGCGTCGGCGCGGATGTCGCCGACGTGTTCGTCATCCACATCCACATGCAGGCCTGCACGCAGGCCCTGCATCTGGCTGGCCACGCGTACGCCGTTGACCTGCGCCACCGCCGACTGCAACGCCGCCAGCACCGCCAGTTCCGGGGTGCTGCCGATGCCGTCGGCCTCGCGCGCGACCTGGGTGGTGCCGCCGAAATCCGGCGTGCCACGCAGGGGCGCCGCTTCCACTGGCGCATTGCTGGCCAGTGCACTGGTTGCCTTTTCCTTGGCGGGCGCGGCAGCCGGGGCGTCCTGCTCGCCACAGGCTGCAAGCAGCGCGGCAACCAGGCCCAGGCCGATCAAACGGTAGGTCATACGCATGAAGATTCGCCTCGGATCAGAGCGTGTCGAGCATCGAATCGGCGTTGGACGGCACCTTCACCTTGCTCTTCCTGGCGAAGGTCACGGCCGACTTGGTCGAGCCGTACAGGCCCTGGATGAAGCCCGGCGATTCCTTGGCCACCCATGCACCGGCGGCCAGCTTGCGGCCGACGGTCGCCAGCTGGGTCGCGCCCAGGTTCTTCATGCCGGCGGTGAAGTTGCTGGCCTCGCCACCGAGCTTCTGTGCTTCGGCGGCCGACGCCAGCAGCGAGACCAGGCCTTCGGCGTAGTGCTGCTTGGATTCAGCGTTCAGTTCCGGCTGCGCGGCCTGGCGCTCGTTGATCGCAGCCTGCGCCGCTTCGCTGACCGACACCGACTTCTTCATCGCATCGACGCTTACCGAACCCGACGACAGCGCCTGGCGCTCGGCTTCCAGCAGCTGCACCTGCTCGGCCAGGCCGAAGGCACGGGCAAACGAGGTCTGGGCCTGCAGCGAGTGCGACTGCGAGCTGACGAAACGACGCACCAGCGCTTCCTGCGCGGCTTCGTCCGGGGCGGCGGCGCTGGAAGCGCTGCTGCTGGAGGTGCCGGTGGCGGCACCGGCCAGGTCCTTCAGCTTGCCCAGGCCAGCGTGGGCCGGCATCGACAGGGTGGCGGCAGCGATGGCCACGACAAGAGCAGTATTGCGGATCATATGAGTGTCCTTTGGGAGAGACGGCCGCCAAGCGGCACGTGGGAATCGGTAACGCCAGGCCGATGCCGAGCGGGCTCGGCACCCACCGGGGCGGCGGATCAGCGGACCGCCTTGACGTTCAGTTCGTTGATCATCTGCTGGGCGGCCTTTTCGGCAGCCAGCTGCAGCGCGTTGGTACGGGCCACGGTTTCATTCGGGCCGGTGCCAGAGAACTGCACCGGGCCCACCGACGACACGGTGCGCGGGAAGCGACCGGTCACGTCCAGCACCTTGCCGGTGACCGTGACGAACACGCGGGTGTTGCCACTGGCCGGATCGCGGTCGCGCATGCCTATGTCGAGGGTGCCGACGGCGATGTACGGAATGTTGGCCGCACGGATGCCGTTGGCGGTATCGCGCAGGGTGGCCGGGGCCAGGTCGTTGCCGGTGCTGAAGTCCTTGCGGATGCGCTCGATGCTGAGCAGGCCGCGCGACTCGCCCTCCACGTATTCGGCTTCAACCACTTCGTAGCCGGCGGCGCTGAAGGCACCGGTCATCGCGGTGTTCACTTCGGCGGCGTTGGCCACCTTCCAGGTGATGTTGTCGGCGCGTGCGGTGGTGCTTCCGCCGCTGGTGATCGACACCGAACCATTCTGGTTGATGCTGCCGTTGGTGCTGGCCGAGTTGCCGCGGAAGCTGTCGCCCTCACGGGTGTTCTCGCTGTAGCTGCTGCTGGCGTCGACGCGGCGGTATTCCTTGTCCTGGAACGACTGCACGGTGTCCTGCGAGCGCGCCATGAACAGGAAGGTCAGCAGCGAGCGCTGCGCGGCGGTGGCACCGGCCACGGCCGAACCTGCATCCAGCTTGGTCTGCAGCAGGGTGGTGTTGATCTCGGCGCGGACGGTGACGGTGTAGGTCTTGGCCTTCTTGTCTTCGGTGTCCGACAGCTGCACGGCACTGAGCACGTAGCGGTCGATCTCGCCGATGAACTCGGCGCGGCGCGCTTCGAACAGGCGCAGCTTGGCCGCACCGGTTTCGGCGATGTACGCCTCCAGTGCATTGACCTTGGCCTTGTTCAGGGCCTGGGCACGGGTGTCGGCACTCAGGCGCAGGCCGTAGCTGGCCGAACCAGTACCGCGCGAACTGGCGGTCTGCGCAGCGACCGGCGAGGCCACCACCAGCGCGATGAGGATGAGCAGGATGGTACGCATCAACGACATGACTTGATCAACTCCTGGAGGGCTTGGGTCTGCTGCTGCAACGGGCGGCCGCCCGGCTTCTGTTCGTCCAGCCAGCCACGCGAATCGGCGCGCTTGGCGGCGGCGCCGGCGAAGGCATCGAGGCCCGCCAGCAGGGTTTCGTAGCTGGCCGACCACTGGTCGACCTGCCACTGCGTGACCGGCACAACCTTGGTGGCCCCCTTGCGCAGCGGCTGTTCGAAATAGACCTTGCCGGAGAACGGCTCGGTCACCTTGGCGGTGAAGAACGCGCCGAACAGCATCGTCTTCATCGCCGCGGTTTCTTCGATCACGCCGTTCTTCAACGCATCCACCTGCAGGTTGATGACGTAGTCCGGCTCGGGGATCTTCAGCTGGTAGACCTTGCCGTCGGCAAAGCGGGCGGCCATCGCACCACCGATCGCCTGGCCCGAGGCCGGCGGCAGCAGGCCGATGCCGGTATTGGACGACAGCGTCTTGGACAGTTCATGGGCCAGCGTGGCGCGCAGCGGGGTTTCCCACTTCGGGTCGGGCAGCTTGGCGCGGACCGCGTCGGACAGGGTTACGCCACCGACCTGCAGGCGACGCACGGCGGCATCGGGCAGCTTGGCCTGGGCGAGACTGGCGGCCAGCACCTGCGACAGGCTGGTATCGGCGCTGCCGTACAGCAGATCGGCGACGATCGCGTCGATATCGTCGTTGTCCGGGCGGTAGTCCTGCACGTCGATGCGCTGCAGGGTCAGCGGATAGGACGCGATCACCTGGCGCTCGCGGAAGTCGAAGAACAGCGCCTGCAGCGCCACTTCCACCAGCACCTTGTACTGGTCACCGATCGGCTCGACCGAGACCAGTTCGCGGTCCAGTGCCGCGGCCAGCACGGTCGCGCTGGTGGTGCCGTCGAGCATCGCCACCGGCTGGTCGATCAGCTGCAGGTGGGCTGGGGCGCGGCGCTTGAGCGACTGTGCCAGCGCCTGGTTCAGCGGGACCAGGCCACGCCGTTCCAGCACCGCATGCGCATGTGGCGTGGTCGCCTGCACGGCGGCGGCGTCAGCGGTATAGGCGAAGCCTGCCCAATAGGCCTGCTGTGATTTGTCTGCCGCCTGCGTGGCCATCGGCCACACGGCCAGGCACAGGGCACAGGCAAGCAGGCGCGCAAAAGCGCGCGATGCGCTCTTCGTCCTTGAATACATCCAACCGCTCCTCGGTCAATACGCACGGAATGCGGACGCTGATGCGTCCGCTGGGCGCGAAACATAGCCGCTCAGGCGCGCGGCGACAAGTGCTGTCCTTGTCGGCTCAGTCTGTGCGGGGCAGGCCCGCCCGTTGCCGCAGCAATCCGCGCTCGGCCCGGTTCTGGCTGAGCCGAGCTGCCTCGCCAAAAGCGTCACGCGCATCCTGCTCACGCCCCAGTGCCTGCAACAGCTCGCCACGAACCACCTGCAGCGGCGCGTAGTCGCGCAGGCGCGCATCAACCAGCAGCGGCTGCAGTTGTACCCATGCAGCGAACGCGCCCTCGCTGCGCAGTACCGCCACCACCCGGTTCAATGCCACCACCGGCGAAGGTTGCACCTGCAGCAGCTGTGCATAGAGCGCGGCGATACGCGGCCAGTCGGTAGCGTCGGCGCGCCGCGCCGCCGCATGGCACGCTGCGATGCGCGCCTGCAGCACATAGGGATCGTCACCGCCACCGGCGGCCAGCGCGCGCGCCAGCACCTGCTGCCCGCGTTCAATCTGCAGCCAGTCCCAGCGCGCGCGGTTCTGTTGGTCCAGCAGCACCGGCACGCCCTGCGCATCGGTCCGTGCTGCGGCACGCGAGGCCTGCAGCTCCATCAGCGCCAGCAGGCCCAGCACCGGCGGCACCGGCAGCCGGTGCGCCAGAATGCGCGCGAGTCGCAGTGCCTCGTCGCACAGCGCCGGACGCATCCAGTCGTCACCGGCACTGGCCGCATAGCCTTCGTTGAAGACCAGGTAGATCGCCTCCAGCACTGAAGCCAGCCGCTCGGGCATCGCCTCCGCGCGCGGCACTTCATAGGGCACCTGCTTCTGCGCCAGGGTGCGTTTGGCGCGCACGATGCGTTGGGCGATGGTCGGCTCGGGCTGCAGGAAGGCGCGGGCGATCTCGGTCGTGGTCAGGCCACCGAGCAGGCGCAGGGTCAGTGCCACCCGCGCATCGGCCGGCAGCACCGGATGGCAGGCCACGAACATCAGCCGCAGCAGATCGTCACCCAGGTCATCCTCCAGCGCCTGGCTGTCATCCGGCGCTGGCAGGGGTGCCGGATGCAGTTCCTCACCCCATTGCGCATGCTGCTGCGCCACGCGCTGGTGCTGGCGCAGCACATCGATGGCGCGGTTGCGCGCGGTGGTCATCAGCCAGGCTCCGGGGTTGTCCGGGATGCCCTGTTCCGGCCAGCGCTCCAGCGCGGCCAGCCAGGTGTCCTGGGCCAGCTCCTCGGCACGGCCGACATCACCGCCGAGCAGCCGCGCCAGGCGCGCGATCAACACCGGCGACTCCATCCGCCAGAGGGTTTCCAGACGCTGCGTCAGTGCGGGATCGAGCATGCGCCGATCACAGCACGCACGCCCGGCCCGCACAAGCGCCATGGCTCACGCTTCGACGATGGGCTTGAAGCCGCCCCAGAACATGCGCTTGGTATCGAACGGCATGTCCTTCGGGCCCAGCGACGCCAGCCGCGGGTCGGCCATCACCCTGGCGTTGATGCGGTCGCGTGCCGCACGCGAGCGGAACACCACGAAGGCGACGATCACCGTTTCACCGGGCCTGGCTTTCACCGCGCGCGGGAATGACGTGCTTTTGCCCGGTTCCACGTCGTCGGCCACGCACTCCATGTACTGCAGCGCGCCATGGTCCTTCCACACCGCGCCGGCCTTGCGGGCAAGGCGGCGGTAGGCCGCCACCTTGTCCTGCGGGCACGGCAGCACGTAAGCATCCACGTAAGCCATGAGGGTTCTCCCTTGCGGCGGCCGTCAGCCCGGCTCGCCGTCCATGTGTGCGATTTCCCAGAGATGGCCATCCAGGTCCTGGAAGGCACGCTGGTACATGAAGCCCAGGTCGCGCGCCGGCTGCGGCTCGCTGGCGCCGGCGGCCAGTGCCTTGTCCACCAGCACATCAACGGCCTCGCGACTGGGCGCCGAGAGCGCATTGATCACTTCCGTGTGGGTGTGCGCATCGGCAATCGGCTTGTTGGTGAACTGCTGGAAAAAAGGTTGGGTCAGCAGCATCACGTAGATGCTCTCGCTGATGACCATGCCAGCCGCATCGTCATTGGTATAGGTTGGATTGAAGCTGTAGCCCAGCGCGGTGAAGAACGCCTTGGACTTCTCCAGATCCTGCACGGGCAGGTTGACGAAGATCATCTGCGGTTGTGGTGCACTCATTGGTAACGCTCCTTGTGGATGAAGAGGAAAGAGGGAGGGATCAGGGCTGCTTCATGCAATTGACCATCCACGGCTTGCCGTAGCGATCAATCAGCATGCCCCAGCGGTGCGCCCAGAACGTTTCGGCGATCGGCATCTGCACCTGGCCACCTTCGGCCAGCGCCGCGAACACGCGCTCGGCTTCCTCGATGCTGTCGACATCGACATTGATGGTGGTCGAGCCACCCTCGCCACCGCCGGGGCCATCGGCGGCCATCAGGATGGCGTTGCCGATCTCCAGCTGGCTGTGCGCAACGTGGTCGAGGGTTTCCGGCGGCATCTCGTTGCAGCCGGGCGACCCATCGGAGGGCGGCATGTCGCGGTACTTCATTTCCGAGGTGACCTGGGCACCGAGTGCCTTGGCGTAGAACGCCATCGCATCGTGGGCCTGGCCGCTGAAGCCGAGGAAGGGAATCAGTTTCATGGCAATACTCCGTTGTGCGGTTCAGGGCAGTAGTGCCGGGTCCTGCCCGGCAGGGAGATGAATCGGGTCAACCTTCCAGCTGTGCACGCAGACGCTGTTCCTGCTGCTGTAATTCGGGGGTGAAGGCTTCACCGAAGTCTTCTGCGGAGATCAGGGGACGCAGTTCCAGCGTGCCTCCCTCGCCGAACGGCGCACGGCTGGCCCATTCAACGGCCTCGTCCAGCGACCGCACCTCCCACAACCAGAAGCCGGCGATCTGTTCGCTGGCAGGACCGAACGGACCGGCCTCGACCTTGGGTGCCCCGCCGCCGAAATGAATGCGACGGCCGCGCTGGGTGGCGTGCAGGCCTTCACCGGCCAGCATGATGCCGGCGGCCACGAGCTGTTCGTTGAAGGCGCCCATTTCGGACAGTTCCTGTTCGCTGGGCATGCGGCCGGCTTCGGAGTCGGCGTTGGCCTTCACGATCACCATCACTTTCATTGCAGTCTCCCGTGGGGACGCGTGATGCGTGCCCTTCACTGGGTACAACGAACCAGGGGGCTGGGAATCGACACGTCTGTTGGAAATTTTTTCTTCCGTGGAAGGCGCGCCTTCGGCGGGAGTCGGCGAACGGCGGAGCCCCTCCGTGGTGGGTTGGGTTGGTCGCTGAAAGCTGGGTTCATGGGCTTTGCCGGGTGGGTAGACGGGTCGGGGGACGCCGTAAACCCGTCCCTGGGGGCTTGACCGCGGCTTGCTCGTGTGCGCTGTCCTGCGCACACGGCAAGACCGGGGTTGGGCATCGTGCCCAACCCGCCCGAGGCTTGCCTCGGGCCCATGCCGCGGGCACCACCGCCCCGCCTACCCACCCGGCCTTTGACAGTTTCCTGTCACCGTCGCACACCACGGGAAGATCAAGAGAAAAGGCAGAAGCAAAGGCAACAGCAACGGCGGTTGGCTGGCGGCCGCGGCTTTGCGAGCGAAGCGACCCGCTTTTGCTCTTGCTTGTGATTTCCCGTGGTGGATCGGCAACCGGAATCTGTCTGGGGC
>NZ_JAPTFO010000139.1:0-4799 GCF_030985515.1 Stenotrophomonas sp. Sm10 | reverse complement strand
CCCCCCCCCCCCCCCTTCTGCACTCAACGAAGCAACAACGCTCAACCGTTAGGAATCAGCGTCTCGATCAGGTGCTCCACGTAGGCTTCGAAATCCTCGCGCGCCTGCTTCGGCTGCTGCAGCTGCAACGACAACTGCAGGAAGCCGACATAGGCGGCGTAGGCCAGGCGTGCGCGATGGCGTGCATCGGTCGAGCTGAGCCCTGCCTGGCGGAACGAGGCAACCAGATAGTCGAGGCGACGCTGCGAAACCCGGTCGATCACCGGCCGCACCATCGGATGGTCCAGCGCCTTCAGCAGCTCGCTGTAGATGATGTGCGGCTGCACTTCATGCGCCACCATCTGGAACAGCTGGCGCAGGCGCACACGCGGATCCGGTACGTCTTCCAGGCTGCCGAACACCTGTTCCTGTTCGAACAGTTCCCAGCGCTCCAGCGCCGCCTGCAGCAATGCATCGCGCGAAGGGAAATGCCAGTAGAAACTGCCCTTGGTCACGCCGAGTCGCCGCGCCAGCGGTTCCACCGCAACGGCGCCTACGCCTTGTTCAGCAATCAGGTCGAGGGCCGCCTGGGCCCAGTCTTCGGCACTCAGGCGGCTGTTGCGGCCGGCGCGCGGTTCGCCGGCGGAAGCGTCAGGTTGATTCATGGACTGATTTAACCATACGCCGGGGTTCGTTGCAGTACGCCGTTGCAGGCGAAACCGTCAAAGCCCCCCCCTGGACCCTAACCTGCAACGCACCATACGATGCAGTATTGACTTCCCCCGCAAGCGATCCATACTAGCAAGTATGGTTATGTCCCCTACTCCCGCTGCGTTCCATGACCTGCGCCTGGAGGCCGCCCATGGCGCCCGCCTCGCGGCCACGGCCAGCGAGCACGGTCGTCGTGGTCGCGTGCTGTTCGCGCACGGCTTCGGCCAGACCCGCCACGCCTGGAACGCCACCGCACGCGCCCTGTCTGCGGCCGGCCTGCAGACACTCGCTTACGACGCGCGCGGCCATGGCGATTCAGACTGGAATGCCACCGACCTGCCCTATCACGGCGAACAGTTCGCTGATGACCTGATCGTGCTGGCCGGTGAACAGCCGCGTGCGCCGGTGCTCGTTGCAGCGTCGATGGGCGGGCTGTTCGGCCTGCTGGCTGAGTCGCGCTGGCCCGGCCTGTTCTCGGCGATGGTACTGGTCGACATCACGCCGCGCTGGGATATCGCCGGCGTCGAACGCATCCTCGCCTTCATGACCGCCCATCCCGACGGCTTTGCCTCGCTGGCCCAGGCCGCCGATGTGATCTCGGCCTACATGCCTCACCGCCCGCGCAAATCCGAGCAGTCGCTGCGTGCCTTGCTACGCGAAGACGGACACGGCCGCTGGCGCTGGCATTGGGACCCGCGCCTGGTGGCCGAACTGGCCCGCGACAGCGAGCAGCACCAGGACGCACTGGCCGAGGCCGCGCGCCAGGTGAAGTGCCCGCTGCTGCTGGTCAGCGGCGGCCGCAGCGATCTGGTCACGCCGCAGACCGTGGCCGAATTCCTGGCGTTGGCGCCGCACGCGCGCCATGTACAGCTGCCGCAGGCCACGCATATGGTCGCAGGCGATGACAACGACGCCTTTACCGCTACTGTGTTGGACTATCTGGACGTGTTGCCCGCAGCGGATGCTGCGGCTTCGTCCGCCACAAACGAGCACGTCACCGGAGCACGCTCATGAGCATCGTTCTACCCTTCCTCGCCCTGCTGCTGGCAGGCGCGTTCGTCGCCTACCACCGCATGCGGCTGGTTACCTGGACGCTGATCAGCGTGGCCCTGCTGGTCGCCTGCTGGTTCATCCCCTACGTCAACCAGACCGCTACGATCGTGGCGGCCGCCGTGTTGGCCGTCATCGCCGTGCCGCTGCTGCTGCCGTTCATCCGCAAGCCGCTGCTGACCGGCCCGATGATGAAGGTGTTCCGCAAGGTGCTGCCGCCGCTGTCGCAGACCGAGCGCATCGCGCTGGAAACCGGTTCGGTCGGATTCGAGGGCGAACTGTTCACCGGTGATCCGGACTGGAACATCCTGCTCAACTACCCCAAGCCGCAGCTGACTGCCGAAGAACAGGCCTTCCTTGATGGCCCCGTCGAAGAGTTGTGCGCGATGGTCAACGACTGGGAAATCACCCACGTCCATGCCGACCTGCCGCCGGAGCTGTGGGCCTTCATCAAGAAGAACAAGTTCTTCGGCATGATCATCCCGAAGGAATATGGCGGCCTGGGCTTCTCCGCGCTGGCCCACCACAAGGTGATCCAGAAGCTGGCCTCGGTGTCCTCGGTGGTCAGCTCCACCGTCGGCGTACCCAACTCGCTGGGCCCGGGTGAACTGCTGGTGCATTACGGCACCCAGGAACAGAAGGACCAGTACCTGCCGCGCTTGGCCGATGGCCGTGAAGTGCCCTGCTTCGGCCTGACCGGTCCGTTCGCCGGTTCCGACGCCACCTCGATTCCCGATTACGGCATCGTCTGCAAGGGCGAGTGGAACGGCGAGCAGGTGCTCGGCGTCAAGCTGACCTTCGACAAGCGCTACATCACCCTGGCACCGGTCGCCTCGCTGATCGGCCTGGCCTTCCGCATGTACGATCCCGATGGCCTGATCGGCGATACCCGCGATATCGGCATCACCCTGGGCCTGCTGCCGCGCGACACAGCCGGCGTGGAGATCGGTCGTCGCCACTTCCCGCTGAACTCGACCTTCCAGAACGGTCCGATCCGGGGCAAGGATGTGTTCATCCCGCTGACCCAGCTGATCGGTGGCGCGGCCATGGCCGGCAAGGGCTGGAACATGCTCAACGAGTGCCTGGCCGTAGGCCGCTCGATCACCCTGCCGTCCACCGCCAGCGGTGGTGCCAAGGCCGGTGCGGCCGTCACCGGCGCCTATGCACGCATCCGCAAGCAGTTCGGCCTGTCGGTCGGCCGCTTCGAGGGCGTCGAGGAGGCGCTGGCCCGCATCGGTGGCAAGGCCTACAAGATCAGCGCACTGTCGCAGGCCACCGCCGCGGCGGTCGACCGCGGTGACGTGCCGTCGGTGCCGTCGGCCATCGCCAAGTATCACTGCACCACCATGAGCCGCGAAGTGATCTCGGACATGATGGACGTGATCGGCGGCAAGGGCATCATCCTGGGGCCGCGCAACTTCGCCGGCCGCAGCTGGCAGGCCGCGCCGATCGCGATCACCGTGGAAGGCGCCAACATCATGACCCGCAGCCTGCTGATCTTCGGCCAGGGTGCGATCCTCTGCCACCCATGGGTGCTGAAGGAGATGAAGGCGGCGCAGGATCCGGACACCCGTGCCGGCCTGCAGGAGTTCGACCGCAGCCTGTTCGGCCACATCCGCTACGGCATCTCCAACGCCGTGCGTTCGTTCTGGTTCGGCCTGACCGGCGCGCGCTTCGGCGCCGCTCCGGGTGACGCCTACACCCGCCGCTACTTCCGCAAGCTGGACCGTTACTCGGCCAACCTGGCCCTGATGGCCGACATCTCGATGATGACCCTCGGCGGCAAGCTGAAGTTCAAGGAATCGCTGTCCGGCCGCCTGGGCGACGTGCTGAGCCACGTCTACATGACCAGCGCAATGCTCAAGCGCTACCACGACGAAGGCGCACCGCAGGCCGACCAGCCGCTGCTGGCCTGGGCCTTCCATGACAGCGTGCACAAGATCGAAGAGTCGCTGTCGGCCGCACTGCGCAACTTCCCGATCCGTCCGATCGGCTGGCTGATGTGGGCACTGATCTTCCCGCTGGGCCGTCGTGCCGAGGCGCCGGGCGATCGCCTGAGCCGCCGTGTCGCCGCCCTGCTGATGGCGCCGAACGAAGCCCGCGACCGCCTGGCCAGTGGCGTGTTCCTGACCCCGTGCGAGAACAACCCGGGTGGCCGCATCAACAGCTACCTGAGCAAGGCGATCATGGCCGAGCCGGTGGAGCGCAAGTTCCTCAAGGCGCTGAAGAGCAAGGGCATCGAGGCGCTGGATTTCAAGAGCCAGCTGGACGAGGCCGTGGCCGAGGGCGTGATCACCCAGGACGAGCGCAGCCTGCTGGAAGAGCTGCGTACGCTGACCCTGGACACGATCACCGTGGACGACTTCGACACCCACGAACTGCGCGCGGCCAGCTACTACGACCGCCAGCACAAGGATCCGCATTCGCAGGCGGCCTGATCGCCCGCGACACGCGTTGCCTTCGACGGCGGGCCTGGCCCGCCGTCGCTTTATCCGCCGAACGGGATTCCACCATGTCCACGCCCCTGCTCTCGCTCTATAACCGCCTGCAGCGCTGGCCTGCTGGCAACTGGCTTTTCTCGCGCGCGGTGTGTTTCAAGGCGCCCTACTTCGCCAGCATCGCGCCGTGCATCACCCGCCTGGAACACGGCCGCTGCGAAGGGACGCTGGCCGACCGCCGCAGGGTACGCAACCACATCGGCACGGTGCATGCGATCGCGATGTGCAACCTGGCCGAACTGACCGCCGGGTTGATGGTCGATGCATCGCTGCCGAAGGGCATGCGCTGGATCCCGAAGGGGATGCAGGTGCAGTACCTGGCCAAGGCACGAGGCACGCTGCAGGCGGTGGCGCTGCCGGCACAGCCGATTGTCGTCGCGGCCGAGGGCTATGCGCTGCCGGTGACGGTCAGCGTGCGCGACCGCGCGGGGACGGAAGTGTTCAGCGCGGTCATCGACATGTGGATGTCGCCGGCGAAGTAAGTTCCCGCGAACGGCGCAGCCCCTCGTGGGTGGACGCGGGATGCGGTTTATCGGTTGGGCCGGAGGGGTGGGGCCAGGC
>NZ_JAPTFO010000138.1:0-5236 GCF_030985515.1 Stenotrophomonas sp. Sm10 | reverse complement strand
GTTTAAAGGTTTTGAAAAAGTCGTTGTCACAAGCGCTCCTAAAATTTCATCAATGCTTCAAAGTCTTTTGGACATTGTAGCTCCGATATTTGAAACTATTGAAAGTGTTGTTGATAAGTTTGGCGATGGATTGAGTAGTGTCTACGATGAACATGTAGCCCCTGCTATTGACTCTATTGCTAATGCTTTTAACGGACTAATTGACATTATTCAAATACTTTGGGAAGGAAGTTGGAAGCCTTTCGCAGAGTTCTTGTCTAATACATTCGGCATAAGTAATGAAACCGTCGCTGAAATACTAGGCGTAATCATACTAGAGGCATTGAAGTTACTAGCTGATACAATCAAGCTAGTAGCTGACGGTTTTACTGCTTTTTCTGACTGGTGTAAAGAAAATAAAGAGATTATCTCTACAATCGCTAACGTGATTGGTACGCTTGCAACCGTGTGGCAAGGAATTAAGTTCTTGTCTTGGGCGGAACAAGCTGGAGGACTTGCAGGGGCATTCGAACTATTAAGTGGCAAGGTTTCCTTTATTGTTAGCGGAATTAAAGATCTTGGACTAGCTTTGAAAGCTTTGACATTTGATAAATTGGTTAGCTTCGGTGAAACCATCTATTTGAATGCGTTGTATGCAAAAGACTTTGTGGTCAATTCAGGTAAATTGATTGTAGAGTTAGGAAAAACCGCTCTAGAACTTGGTAAATCTGCACTAGCATGGGGTGTTCATGCAGCGCAAATGGGACTTGCAGCAGCGGCAGAAATTGCTCAATCGGTTGCAGCAGGAGTTGCAGCAGCTGCAACATGGGCACTCAATGGAGCCATTGCGGTATTGACCAGCCCGATAACCTTAGTTATTGCTGCTATTGCAGCCTTGATTGCTATCGGTGTCTTGCTCTACCAAAACTGGGACACTGTTGTCGAGTTTGCTAAAACAGCATGGCAAGGACTGTGTGATTTTATCAGTGGTATTTGTCAAGCGATTGGCGAATTTTTCAGCGGTTTATGGACGAAACTACAAGAAATCTTTGAGCCAATAGGTCAATGGTTCGGTGAGAAGTTCCAAGAAGGTTGGGACGGTATCGTTAATATCTTCAGTAATTTAGGCTCATGGTTCGGAGAACGTTGGGCAGATGTGACTAATGCGTTAGCAGAAGTAGGCTCTTGGTTAGGTGATAAATTCAAGCAAGGCTGGGATGCAATAAGCAATACATTTAGCAAGTTGGGTTCATGGTTTGGTGACCGTTGGAACGAATCTAAAGACGCGCTTGCCGAAGCAAACACTTGGCTTGGAGAGAAATTCCAATCTGGTAGGGATAAAGTGAACTCGGCTTTTGAAAAAGTAGGCTCTTGGTTCGGTGATAGATGGAACGATATCAAAGATGGAGTAAAAGAAGCTGATACATGGTTTGGAGAGAAATTTGAGAGTGCAAAAGAAAAAACTCAGAATCCTTTCCAATCAATCGGCTCTTGGTTTGGAGACAGATGGAAAGACATTCAAGACGCTTTGAAAGAAATCCCAAACTGGTTCAAGAATTTGTTTAATGACGCAATGGAAAACGCCAAAAGCATTGTTAAAAGTGGTATCGATAAACTGAGAAGCTTCTTTAATTTTGATTGGAGTTTACCGAGAATCAAACTTCCTCACTTTAATATATCAGGTAGCTTTAGCTTGAATCCTCCTAGAATTCCATCATTCTCTGTAGATTGGTATGCACGAGGTGGTGTATTCAATTCCCCTAGCATTATCGGGGTCGGAGAAGCTGGTCAAGAAGCAGTAATGCCCCTTGAACGGAATACAGGTTGGATTTCTACTTTGGCTCAGAAAGTAGCTGAAAGAATGCCTGTTAACAATGCCCCTGCGGGCTATTCATTGCCAGCTGGTGATATTGTTATCCAAATCGCTGGTCATGAGTTCGGACGGGTAGCAATCCAAGAAATCAACAAGGAACATGAACGAGCAGGTCAAACCTTGCTCAAGATTTAGGAGGTTAAATGGCACAATTGACAATCAATGGGGTGGCTGTGAAGCCTCCCAAATCTTTTCAAGTCGGTATTCAGGATATCGATGGAGAAACAGGGCGTAACGCTAACGGTGACATGGTGCGAGACCGTATCACGACTAAGCGCAAACTAGACTGTGAATGGGGTATGATGACTCAGGAAGAAATAAGTCAGCTTTTAAATGCAGTTTCATCTAAATTTTTTGAGGTATCTTATCCAGACCCCATGGATGGCCAAGTCACAAAGACTTTCTATGTCGGTGACAGGACAGCTCCTAGCTATACCTTTACTGAAAAGTTTAAACCTTGGTCTGGCGCTAAATTTAATCTGGTAGAGAGGTAAGAAAATGGACGCTTTAACCAGACGGCAATTTGACAGAGCCATGTTTGCCAAGGAAAGAACATTATCTATCCGTGTTGGAGATTATGCTTCACGGGATATCAAAGAGGCTAGTTTTGAGTATGGCTATATCAAAGGTGATACGTACAAGCCCGGTGGAACGTGTGCTGGTAGCGGTAAGATTACCTTTACCAGCATCATAACCACATTCAATAAACTGGATGTCCTACACCCTGAGATTGGTCTACTGGTTGGGAATACCTACCAGTGGGTTAAGATGGGGGAATACTTCATCAATGACATCGAGATTGACCGAAACCGAAACACAACCACGCTGGAGCTCATGGACGGTATGTTTAAGCTCAATCGTGAGTATGTGACAGACTTGCATTTCCCAGCTGAGGTACGAGAGGTTATTCAGGAAATCTGCCTGAAAACTGGTATTGAGTTAGCGAATGACTATTTCGGAATCAGCGCTATGCGTTACCATGTCGAGCAAGTTCCTGAAGGTAAGAAACTTTCCTTTAGGGATATGCTGAGCGCTATGACTCAGATGATTGGGATGTCTTGTTTCTTTAACCGAGAAGGTAAGATGGAAATCCGTGATTTAACTGAGTCAAATATCACGATCAACGCAGATAGTTACTTCTTACATGGTTTAACCAAGAGCGAGATTGAGTATCAGATAGCTGGTATCACTTGTAAGACAGACAAAAAGTCCCTTACGGTTGGTATGAAGACAGGTCGGTCATTGGAACTAGACAATGTCTTTATGACTCAGAGCGCTTTAAATGACCTGTATTACAAACTGAAAAATCTATCTTACTATCCGTATAATCTCAACTACCAAGGGCATTTACTGCTTGAGGTTGGGCAGTGGGTAACCATTCAAACCAACAAGAAAGAAACCTTTAAAGTTCCTGTGTTAAGCCAGAGTTTTACTTTCAAAGGTGGTCTGAGAGGTCGTATCAGTGCAGATAGTAAGGCTGGAAATGACACCCAGTATTCTTACGAGGGTACGATTACCAAGCAGATCAAACAACAAGATGGCATTGAAGCCAAAATCCAAGCGCAGATAGAAGCAGCAGACGCAGCCTTTGAAGCCGAGTTTGAGAAACGTAAAAAAGCGATTGATGACGCTATTGAGCAGTACAAGGCTAAAGCTGAAGAAATGGGCGCTAAGATCCACGAAGAAATGGAAAAAGAGCGTCCTGAGTTCGTGAAGCGTATTCGCGAGGAACTCAGGAGCGGTGCGGATTCGATTGCTGAGCTGAGTAAGAAATTAGAACAGGTCAGTGAGACCGCAAGGGTCAATGCTAGCCTGATTGGTGGTGACGGCACTACCCAGTACAATAAGAACCGTCTCAATGGTGGCACGGCCAAGAAAATCAGTTATGGAACGGATTTCGTAGAGGTCGGACATAATGGAGAGGGTTTTGAAATTGGCAAGCAGTACGTCATTAGCTGGTCAGCAACCTGCACGCCATACGGTAAGGCAGATGTGACTGTGGTAGTTAATAAGCCTACATTCTACGGTGGGCACGTTCATCTTGCGCCTGCTAATTCGGTCATGCCAGCGATTGATAAAGACCTAACCCAGAAAGAGGAGCAGGTCTTGGCAGTCTACTATGGTGCCTATCGTCTGACTTTCTCAGGCGACTGGTATCAGAATGTAGAGCAGTCTGTGACGATTGACAATCAGACAAGACGGATTGAACTAGCGCCAGTCTACAAGACGGTTGCGGACGGGCAGAATGCTAGATATGAGGGAAGTTGGAGCGAGAATCCAACTTTTATTTTTGATGGAGGAGGTAGAACATGACGGAAACAACGCCTGAAGTAGTACCTATCAGGGTACGACATAAACGGATGCCAGCTAGTGAGTGGGCAAGAAGTGACTTTGTGTTGTATGACGGTGAGTTAGGTATCGAGAGCGACACTGGTAAGGTCAAGGTCGGAAATGGCCGTGACCGATTTTCAGCCTTGCAGTACCTAACAGGGCCGAAAGGTGACCGTGGAGAAACGGGACCCGCAGGACCAAAAGGTGCTGACGGGGTTGTGCGGTTTGAAGGTTCCGCAGCAGAGAGGGCATTATCTGAATACGCCAAAAAGTCTGAAACGCCAGTATATCGTATCGCTAAAGGAGATATCTATGGTGCAAATATCGGCTCAGTAGCAACAATAAAAACAACCGATATCATGAACCCTGACGGTATCAAGGTAGGGGATATTGTTGAAGACCTTTGGACGAACAACAGTACTGTAGATTATGAATTTTGGAAAGTGACGGCTGTCAACGGTACTAATATTAATGTTCAAAAAATTGGTAAGAGAACATTCGTGATTTCTTATAATGACACAGACGTTAAGCGTCGTATCACAGCCCTTGAAAATCGTCCTACATTTGACACATTGACAGAGACACAGCGAAATAGCTTGCGAGGTCCAGCTGGACCAGCTGGTGCAAGAGGGGCGAATGGAGCAACGGGTCCAGCAGGCCCTAGAGGAGCTGATGGTGCGCCTGGTCAGAACATCATCAATCAGAACGGTGGGCAACCAATGAAATATTGGGCTGGAACAAGGTCCCAATATGACGCAATTTCTAACAAAGATGCTAATACCATCTACGATATTTATCGTTAACAGGAGGTAATATGGCACGAGAAGGAATTTACGTGGGCTCTAAAGAAATTATTCAGCGTTATGTCGGGACAAGTTTGGTCTGGGAGAAAGTCACAATCCAATTTGACGAAGTTTTAAGATTTACTTCAAACCGCTTTGGGTCATTTTGGCGTTTTGGCTCTACAGAAAGAGCCTTCATCGACTTAGGGATATCCGAACGTCGTCCGTATGGTTTGGATGGAATAGAGGATTGTAATGTGGTGAAACTTCA
>NZ_JAPTFO010000137.1:0-5336 GCF_030985515.1 Stenotrophomonas sp. Sm10 | reverse complement strand
GATCTTTGAAAGTATGCGCAGGTATCTTGTGAAGGCGCCTGCAGGAAGGATGATTGTCCATCTTGCAGACGTTTGATCAAGCAACTATTAATTGTTTTAAAGCAAGCGATACGTTGCCAGCATCAATCATCTGCAGCTTTAAATTTTGATCTTCGGATCATGTAGTTTTAAGTGAAGAGTTTGATCCTGGCTCAGAGTGAACGCTGGCGGTAGGCCTAACACATGCAAGTCGAACGGCAGCACAGAGGAGCTTGCTCCTTGGGTGGCGAGTGGCGGACGGGTGAGGAATACATCGGAATCTACTTTTTCGTGGGGGATAACGTAGGGAAACTTACGCTAATACCGCATACGACCTACGGGTGAAAGCAGGGGACCTTCGGGCCTTGCGCGATTGAATGAGCCGATGTCGGATTAGCTAGTTGGCGGGGTAAAGGCCCACCAAGGCGACGATCCGTAGCTGGTCTGAGAGGATGATCAGCCACACTGGAACTGAGACACGGTCCAGACTCCTACGGGAGGCAGCAGTGGGGAATATTGGACAATGGGCGCAAGCCTGATCCAGCCATACCGCGTGGGTGAAGAAGGCCTTCGGGTTGTAAAGCCCTTTTGTTGGGAAAGAAATCCAGCTGGCTAATACCCGGTTGGGATGACGGTACCCAAAGAATAAGCACCGGCTAACTTCGTGCCAGCAGCCGCGGTAATACGAAGGGTGCAAGCGTTACTCGGAATTACTGGGCGTAAAGCGTGCGTAGGTGGTCGTTTAAGTCCGTTGTGAAAGCCCTGGGCTCAACCTGGGAACTGCAGTGGATACTGGGCGACTAGAATGTGGTAGAGGGTAGCGGAATTCCTGGTGTAGCAGTGAAATGCGTAGAGATCAGGAGGAACATCCATGGCGAAGGCAGCTACCTGGACCAACATTGACACTGAGGCACGAAAGCGTGGGGAGCAAACAGGATTAGATACCCTGGTAGTCCACGCCCTAAACGATGCGAACTGGATGTTGGGTGCAATTTGGCACGCAGTATCGAAGCTAACGCGTTAAGTTCGCCGCCTGGGGAGTACGGTCGCAAGACTGAAACTCAAAGGAATTGACGGGGGCCCGCACAAGCGGTGGAGTATGTGGTTTAATTCGATGCAACGCGAAGAACCTTACCTGGCCTTGACATGTCGAGAACTTTCCAGAGATGGATTGGTGCCTTCGGGAACTCGAACACAGGTGCTGCATGGCTGTCGTCAGCTCGTGTCGTGAGATGTTGGGTTAAGTCCCGCAACGAGCGCAACCCTTGTCCTTAGTTGCCAGCACGTAATGGTGGGAACTCTAAGGAGACCGCCGGTGACAAACCGGAGGAAGGTGGGGATGACGTCAAGTCATCATGGCCCTTACGGCCAGGGCTACACACGTACTACAATGGTAGGGACAGAGGGCTGCAAGCCGGCGACGGTAAGCCAATCCCAGAAACCCTATCTCAGTCCGGATTGGAGTCTGCAACTCGACTCCATGAAGTCGGAATCGCTAGTAATCGCAGATCAGCATTGCTGCGGTGAATACGTTCCCGGGCCTTGTACACACCGCCCGTCACACCATGGGAGTTTGTTGCACCAGAAGCAGGTAGCTTAACCTTCGGGAGGGCGCTTGCCACGGTGTGGCCGATGACTGGGGTGAAGTCGTAACAAGGTAGCCGTATCGGAAGGTGCGGCTGGATCACCTCCTTTTGAGCAAAGACAGCATCGTCCTGTCGGGCGCCTTCACAAAGTACCTGCATTCAGAGATTTGCATCGGCCAGGCCGGTGTGAGATGTCCCTTTCTGGGGCCTTAGCTCAGCTGGGAGAGCACCTGCTTTGCAAGCAGGGGGTCGTCGGTTCGATCCCGACAGGCTCCACCAGGGAGATTAAGAAACAAGCTCCGGGTCTGTAGCTCAGGTGGTTAGAGCGCACCCCTGATAAGGGTGAGGTCGGTGGTTCGAGTCCTCCCAGACCCACCATTCTCTGAATGACGCATACATTCGATCTTTATACGCATCAGCACTGTGGCTGGTACGTGTTCTTTTAAAACTTGTGACGTAGCGAGCGTTTGAGATGTTCTATCAGACGTGTCGTGAGGCTAAGGCGAGAGACGCAAGTCTCTTTATTGATTGAGTCGTTATATTCGTATCCGGGCTTTGTACCCCCGGGTCATGTATAACCCAAGGCAACTTGCGGTTATATGGTCAAGCGAATAAGCGCACACGGTGGATGCCTTGGCGGTCAGAGGCGATGAAGGACGTGGCAGCCTGCGAAAAGTATCGGGGAGCTGGCAACAAGCTTTGATCCGGTAATGTCCGAATGGGGAAACCCACCCGCTTGCGGGTATCCTGCAGTGAATACATAGCTGCTGGAAGCGAACCTGGTGAACTGAAATATCTAAGTAACCAGAGGAAAAGAAATCAACCGAGATTCCGTAAGTAGCGACGAGCGAACGCGGACTAGCCCTTAAGCTGGATTGGTTCTAGGAAAACGCTCTGGAAAGAGCGGCCATAGAAGGTGATAGCCCTGTATCTGAAAGGGCCATTCCAGTGAAGACGAGTAGGGCGGGGCACGTGAAACCCTGTCTGAACATGGGGGGACCATCCTCCAAGGCTAAATACTACTGACCGACCGATAGTGAACCAGTACCGTGAGGGAAAGGCGAAAAGAACCCCGGAGAGGGGAGTGAAATAGAACCTGAAACCGTGTGCGTACAAGCAGTAGGAGCTCCGCAAGGAGTGACTGCGTACCTTTTGTATAATGGGTCAGCGACTTACTGTTCGTGGCAAGCTTAACCGTATAGGGGAGGCGAAGGGAAACCGAGTCTGATAAGGGCGCATAGTCGCGGGCAGTAGACCCGAAACCGGGTGATCTAGTCATGCCCAGGGTGAAGGTGCGGTAACACGCACTGGAGGCCCGAACCCACTCCCGTTGCAAAGGTAGGGGATGAGGTGTGATTAGGAGTGAAAAGCTAATCGAACCCGGAGATAGCTGGTTCTCCTCGAAAGCTATTTAGGTAGCGCCTCATATGTATCCTCTCGGGGGTAGAGCACTGTTATGGCTAGGGGGTCATCGCGACTTACCAAACCATTGCAAACTCCGAATACCGAGACGGACTGTATGGGAGACACACGGCGGGTGCTAACGTCCGTCGTGAAAAGGGAAACAACCCAGACCCACAGCTAAGGTCCCAAATTTTGTGCTAAGTGGAAAACCATGTGGAAAGGCACAGACAGCCAGGAGGTTGGCTTAGAAGCAGCCACCCTTTAAAGAAAGCGTAATAGCTCACTGGTCGAGTCGGTCTGCGGGGAAGATTTAACGGGGCTAAGCACAGAACCGAAGCTTGGGGTGCATAACTTTGTTATGCGCGGTAGAGGAGCGTTCCGTAAGCCGTTGAAGGTGGATTGAGAAGTCTGCTGGAGGTATCGGAAGTGCGAATGCTGACATGAGTAACGATAATGCGGGTGAAAAACCCGCACGCCGAAAGCCCAAGGTTTCCTTGCGCAACGTTAATCGGCGCAGGGTGAGTCGGCCCCTAAGGCGAGGACGAAAGTCGTAGTCGATGGGAAGCAGGTTAATATTCCTGCACCTCGCGTAAGTGCGATGGAGGGACGGAGAAGGTTAGGTGTACCAGGCGTTGGTTGTCCTGGGGAAAGGCGGTAGGTTTGGATCTTTGGCAAATCCGGGATCCTTTAAGACCGAGCACCGAGACGAGCCTTTATGGCGAAGTCACTGATACCACGCTTCCAGGAAAAGCTCCTAAGCTTCAGCTTACGCAGACCGTACCGTAAACCGACACAGGTGGGTAGGATGAGAATTCTCAGGCGCTTGAGAGAACTCGGGTGAAGGAACTAGGCAACATGGCACCGTAACTTCGGGAGAAGGTGCACCCTTTTTGGTGGCTCGTGCGAGCTATAGCTGAAGAGGGTCGCAGTAACCAGGCCGCTGCGACTGTTTATCAAAAACACAGCACTCTGCAAACACGAAAGTGGACGTATAGGGTGTGACGCCTGCCCGGTGCTGGAAGGTTAATTGATGGGGTCAGCCGCAAGGCGAAGCTCTTGATCGAAGCCCCAGTAAACGGCGGCCGTAACTATAACGGTCCTAAGGTAGCGAAATTCCTTGTCGGGTAAGTTCCGACCTGCACGAATGGCGTAACGACAGCGGCGCTGTCTCCACCCGAGACTCAGTGAAATTGAAATCGCTGTGAAGATGCAGCGTTCCCGTGGCAAGACGGAAAGACCCCGTGAACCTTTACTATAGCTTTACACTGAACGTTGAGTTCGTCTGTGTAGGATAGGTGGGAGGCTATGAAACTGTGGCGCCAGCTGCAGTGGAGCCATCCTTGAAATACCACCCTGTCGTGCTTGACGTTCTAACCTGGGCCCATTATCTGGGTCGGGGACCGTGTATGGTGGGTAGTTTGACTGGGGCGGTCTCCTCCTAAAGAGTAACGGAGGAGCTCGAAGGTACGCTCAGCGCGGTCGGACATCGCGCACTGTGTGCAAAGGCATAAGCGTGCTTGACTGCAAGATCGACGGATCAAGCAGGTAGGAAACTAGGACTTAGTGATCCGGTGGTTCTGTATGGAAGGGCCATCGCTCAACGGATAAAAGGTACTCCGGGGATAACAGGCTGATACCGCCCAAGAGTTCATATCGACGGCGGTGTTTGGCACCTCGATGTCGGCTCATCACATCCTGGGGCTGTAGTCGGTCCCAAGGGTATGGCTGTTCGCCATTTAAAGTGGTACGCGAGCTGGGTTCAGAACGTCGTGAGACAGTTCGGTCCCTATCTGCCATGGGCGTTGGAGATTTGAGAGGGGCTGCTCCTAGTACGAGAGGACCGGAGTGGACGAACCTCTGGTGTTCCGGTTGTCACGCCAGTGGCATTGCCGGGTAGCTATGTTCGGAAGCGATAACCGCTGAAAGCATCTAAGCGGGAAGCGCGCCTCAAGATGAGATCTCCCGGGGCACAAGCCCCCTGAAGGAACCATGTAGACTACGTGGTTGATAGGTCAGGTGTGTAAGTACAGCAATGTATTGAGCTAACTGATACTAATGATCCGTGCGGCTTGACCATATAACCTCAAGTTGCCTTGGCTTTACGACAGCGTCGTAAGAGCATCCAAGTGCACGCTACGTCACAAGATCTATGAGAGGCAGGCGCCTTATCCAGCTGTACCGGATGGCGACGCTCCAACCGCCTCCCTGGTGAAATTAGCGCTGTGGAACCACCCGATCCCATCCCGAACTCGGAAGTGAAACGCAGCTGCGCCGATGGTAGTGTGGCTCAAGCCATGCGAGAGTAGGTCATCGCCAGGGTTTACACCC
>NZ_JAPTFO010000136.1:0-5409 GCF_030985515.1 Stenotrophomonas sp. Sm10 | reverse complement strand
GTCTTAGTTTCTACGAAGCGGTAGCCTGGGATGTCTTTCTTAGGAGTTGTTCCGTCTTCACTTGGATAATTTGGAATTTCTTTTCCTTCTTTATCTCTAAAGATAGTTTCTGGACGAACTGTCGGTGTGTATGTCGCAGAGATAGCTTTACCGTTTTTATCTTTTCTAACAACTGTTACACCATTTGTTGTTCCTACGAAGTCTGGTTCTGGAGTGAAGGTTACTTTTCCATTTGGATCGATAGTGTAAGTTCCTTCTCCCGGTACTACTTTTGTAGTTTTTCCATCTTCGAATGTTGGTGGTACATCTTTATCAACATCTCCTTCGAATACTGGAGTATTTGATTGAGGTTTACCTTTTGGCCCTTCAGATACTACATCTTTAGTTGATGTTGCTCCTAGAACTGTTGGTGTGTATGTCGCTGTTACTGGTGTTCCATTTTTATCAACACGTTTTACAGTTACACCTTTTGTTACACCTACGAAGTCTCTTTCCGGAGTGAATATTACTTTTCCATCTTTATCAACAGTATAAGTTCCTTCTCCTGGTACTACTTTTGTAGTTTTTCCATCTTCGAATGTTGCTGGTACATCTTTATCGATTTCTACTGTTTTCTTCTTACCATCTAGTGTCTCTGAACCACCTTTAAAGATTGGTGTTCCTTCTTGAGGTGTGTTCTTAGGCCCAACTGATGTTACATCTTCTCCAGATGGTGATACTGGAATGACAGTTGGTGTGTATGTCGCTGTTACTGGTGTTCCATTTTTGTCAACACGTTTAACAGTTACACCTGTTGCTACACCTGTGAATTGTGGTTCTGGTACGAATGTTACAGTTCCATCTGGTGCTACAGTGTAAGTACCTTCGTTTGGTACTACTTTAGTAGTTGAACCATCTTCGAATGTTGCTGGTTTATCGTTATCGATTTCTACTGTTTCTTCTTTACCATTTACAGTTGTTTTTCCACCTGTGAATGTTGGTTTTCCTGTTTGAGTTTCACCTTGTAGGTCTTTAGATTTAGCTTCTTTACCTATCGGTGTTACTCCTACAACTGTTGGTGTATATGTTGACTCAGCTGGAGTACCATTTTTATCGACACGTTGGATAGATACACCTGTTCCGCGTCCTGTGAAGTTTGGTTCTGGGGTGAATGTTACTTCTCCAGTTTTCGGATCAATTGTGTATGTTCCTTCGTTTGGTACTTTAATCGTAGTTTCATCCGTTGGTTTTCCAGTTGTTGGATCTACCAATTTAGCTGGTTTTGTAGTATCAATTTCGACTGTCTTTTCTACTCCATTAACAGTTGTTTTACCAGGTGTGAAGTTAGGAGTTGCTTTTTGCGTTGCTCCTTGGATACCTACAGTAGTTTTTTCTTCACCTGTTGGTGTTACCGGAACTACAGTTGGTGTGTAAGTCGCTGTTGCCGGTGTTCCATTCTTATCTTCACGTTGAACTTTAATTCCTGAAGTTTTTCCTGTGAAGTTTGGTTCTGGTGTGAAGGTTACTTCTCCAGTTTTCGGATCAATTGTGTATGTTCCTTCGTTCGGTACTTTTACAGTTGTTTCATCTGTTGGTTTTCCAGTTGTTGGATCTACCAATTTAGCTGGTTTTTCGTAGTTGATTTCTACTGTTTCTTCTTTACCGTTAACTGTTGTTTTACCACCTGTGAATGTTGGTGTTGATTTTTGTGGTGCACCTTGGATATCTTGTGTTTCTTTTTCATCACCTTTTGGTGTTACTGGTTTAACGAATGGAGTGTATTTACCATTTACTGGTGTTCCATTTTTATCTTCACGTTGAACTTCAATTCCTTTAGCTTCACCAGTGAAGTTTGGTTCCGGTGTAAATGTTACTTTACCATTTTCATCAATTTCGTAAGTTCCTTCATTCGGTACTTTTACAGATTTTTCTTCTGTTGGTTTACCAGTTGTTGGATCTACTAGTTTTGGTGCTTTATCTAAGTTAATAGGTACTTTTTTATCACCTTCTGTAAATGTTGGTGTACCTTCTTGTGTTTTACCTTGGATTCCTTCTGAAGTTGCTGGAGTCGCTGTTGGTGTTACCGGTGTGATGTATGGTGTATAAGTAGTTTCTACTGTGATACCGTTTTTATCCGCTGCTTGAACACGTACTGGTTGTACTGCACCGTAGTATGTTGCATTTGGTGTTAATACTCCGATGGCTTTACCGTCTACTACTTCAAGAGTGTATTCCCCGATTACATTTCCTTCTGGATCTTTCGCAGGTACTTTCGTAGCTGGTTGTCCATTTTCATCTAATAATGTGTATGTTGCTGGATCAATCGGTACAGTCTTTTGAACTGCTACTTTTACATCTGGGATATCGATATCAGGTACAGTCGTTTTATCTACCACACTATCGATGAATGTAACAGGTTGTTTTTGAACTTGACCTTGAACATCTTGTGAAGTAGCTGGTTGTGCTTTTGGTTTAGCTCCGATAACGATTGGACGGTATTTACCAATAGCTGGTTGTCCAAGTTTATCGACACGTTGAACGATTACCCCTTTAGCTTCACCAACAAATGTTTTCTCAGGAACGAAGTTCACAGTTCCGTCTGGTTGAAGAGTATAAACTCCTTCTCCCTTAACAGTAATTGGAGTGCCTACTGCTACTGGTTGTTTTGTCGCTGGATCAAGTAGTACTGGTGCTACATTTTCATCGATGTCTACTTTTTTCTCTTCTCCACCGATTTCTACTGTTCCACCTTTGAACTTAGGTTTTCCATTTTGTTCTTGACCTTGGATATCTGCAGAGATGACATCCCATCCTGTAGGTGTTACTGGGTGAACTACCGCTGTGTATTCACCACGAGCTGGTGTTCCATTTTTATCTTTACGGATTACTGTTAATGTTGTACCTTTTCCTGTGAATGCTTTTTCTGGTACGAATGTTACTGTTCCGTCTGGAGCTACTGTGTAAGTACCTTCGTTTGGTACTACTTTTGTAGTTGAACCATCTTCAAATGTTGCTGGTACAGTGTCGTCCATTGGTACAGTTTCTTCTTTACCATTTACTGTTGTTTTACCACCTTCGAAGGCTGGTTTACCGCTTTGAGTTGCACCTTGGATATCTTCTGTGAATGCAACTTTACCAATTGGAGTAACTGGTTTAACAGTTGGTGTGTAAGTCGCTGTTGCTGGTGTTCCATTCGCATCTTTAACTTCTACTGTTGCTGGTACTGGTGTACCTACGAAGTCTTTATTCGGCGTGAATGTTACTTTTCCTGATGTTGGATCAATTGTGTATGTACCAACTTGTTTTCCTGTTGCATCTTTAGCTGGAATTGTTGGTTCATCTGTTGGTTTACCTGTTGTTGGATCTACTAATTTAGCAGGTTGAGTTGCATCAATTTTAATTGGAGCAACTGGGTGTCCTTGCGTAAATGTTGGAGTTCCTTCTTGAGGTGAACCTTGGATTCCTTCAGAAGTTGCCGGAGTTCCTGTTGGTTGTACCGGTGTAATGTTCGGTGTATAAGTAGTTGTTACAGGTGTTCCGTTTTTATCTTTCGCTTGAACAGTTACTGGTTCTACTTTACCTACATATGTTTTATCAGTTGGAGTAAATACCGCAACTGCTTTTCCATCTACATTTTTAACAGTGTAAGTACCTACTACTTTTCCTGAAGCATCTTTAGCTGGTACTTCTGAAGCTGGTTGTCCATTTTCATCTAATAATGTGTATGTTGTTGGATCGATTGGTACTTTTTTCTCAACACCATCGATTGTTGTTTTCGAATCGTTGAATGTTACAGGTTGTTCTTGAGTTGCACCTTGTACATCTGTTGATGTTGCCGCTTCTGCAGTTGGAGTAGCTGGTTCAACTACTGGAGTGTATTTTCCAGTTGCTGTTACTTCTACAGTAGCTCCTTCTTTATCAGTTGCATTAGCTGTTACTTTTACATCTACACCTTGAGCTGTTCCTGTAAATGTTGGAAGTGGGGTAAATGTTACTACTCCTGTTGATGGATCGATTGTATAAGTTCCTTCATTCGGCACAACAACTTTTCCTTCATTGTCAGCACCTTCTAGTGAGTACTTAGCTGTAGTTAAATCAACATTTGTACCATCTGGTGTGTTTTCTGGAGTATTTAATTTAGAGAATCTTTCACTTCCTGGTTTAGAAGTTTGGACTGCTCCTTGAATATCTTTAGTAGTGTCATCATTACCTTTAACACCGTATACTGTTGGTGTGTAAGTAGTTGATGCTTCTACTGTTACTGGTTTACCATCATCTCCTGGAATAGTTACATTCGCCGCTACCGAAATTGGTTTAGCAGTTCCGATATATCCTTGAGCTGGTGTGAAAGTTACTTTTCCTGTTGTTGGATCTACTGTGTAAGTTCCTTCGTCTGTAGTTACAGAGTCTTTTTTCTCTCCTGTTGTTGGATCCACTAGTTTGTAGTCAGATACAGTAGAATTTTCAGGAAGACCAGTTTTGAAGCCTTTTTCCATAGTATCGCTTTGTGGAGTATCTTGTGCACCACCTGATATTTCTGGTTTCGGTACAACGATGTAGTAAGTTGTTTCTGCTACTGCATCCTCAGTTACTTCACCTGAATCTGTTCCACCTACAGTTGGAGTAGTTACAACGCCGTTTGAGTCAACTGCTCTTACTGTAACTTTATAGCTTCCATATTGTCCTAATGTGTAAGCTGCGATTTCTGGATTTGCTAGGTTTGCTGCTGCAGCTGTTTTAAGTGCTGCACGCGCAGTTTCTACCGCTTTTTCAGCTTCTAAAGCAGCTGTACGTGTTGACTCTACTTCAGTATTTTTTGTTGAAAGATTTGCTTGAGCTGTTGCTAGTTGCGCTTCAATAGATGCTTTAAACTCTTTTACATTAGCAAGTTTTCTTTCTGCTAATTCTTGAGCTGTTGGAGAAATAGAACGTAGTTTTAAGTTATCTAATGCTTTTTGAGCATCATCTGCTATTCTCGTTTGTCGGTCTAATAGTTCTTGAAGACGAGCTAATTCATTTGCTGCTCCTTGTGCATTTTCCACCGCTTCTGCCGCTGCTTTAGTTTTTTCTGCTGCAGTACGCTGAGCTGCAATGTATGCTGCTTCTTCAGCTTTTGCCGCATCAAATACTTTTTGGCTTCCGTCTGGAGCTGTCACTGTTAATTTCGTTTTAATTGTTTCTGATTGCGCAGCATCAGATTTGTCATCGATAGTATCTGTGAAGTCAACATTAGCTTTTGAAGATTTTAGTAAATCTACTGAAGCATCTTTGGCTTCTGAGTAGCTTGTTGATGTTCCAGCTGGTTTAGCATTTTGAATTGATGCTACATCTGTAGAAGATGCTTCACGGTATGAAACATATCCTTTAAATCCTGATGCTGTTTCAACTTCCCAACCAGCATTTGACTCTTTAGCTGTTACTGCTGTACCG
>NZ_JAPTFO010000135.1:0-5746 GCF_030985515.1 Stenotrophomonas sp. Sm10 | reverse complement strand
GGTCCCGCCCATCACGTATCAATCAAGGCGCTGACGGAGCGCTTGATAAACCTTATTCCGCCAACATCGCCGTCAGCTTCTCCCGCGCCGGGCCGGCCAGCTTCGGGTTGTCCAGCGCGAAACGGATCGTCGCTTCGACCAGCCCCAGGTGCGTGCCGCAGTCGAAGCGCGTGCCCTCGAAACGATAGGCATCGACCTCTTCGGTCTTCAGCAGCTGCGCGATCGCGTCGGTCAGCTGGATCTCACCGCCGGCGCCGCTGCCGGTATTTTCCAGCAGCTCGAAGATCTTCGGGCTCAGCACGTAGCGGCCGACCACGGCCAGGTCGCTCGGCGCGTCCTCCGGCTTCGGCTTCTCCACGATCTGCGAAATGCGCCCCTTGCGGCCATCGAAGGCCTCGGTTGCGACGATGCCATAGCTGGCGGTCTTGTCGTGCGGCACATCTTCAACGGCGATGACGCTGGCGCCACTGGCTTCGTTCAGATCGGCCATCTGCTTCAGCGCGCCGTCGCCGCGGTTCCAGATCAGGTCGTCCGGCAGCAGCACTGCAAACGGCTCGTCACCGATCACGGCCTTTGCACACAGCACCGCATGGCCCAGGCCCAGGGCCTCGGCCTGGGTCACAAAGATCGCACGCACGCCGTTGGGAAGCACGTGGCGGATCATCTCCAGCTGTTCCTGCTTGCCGGCTCGCTCGAGCTTCTGCTCCAGCTCGTAAGCCTTGTCGAAGTAGTCGGCCACGGCATGCTTGTAGCGGTTGGTGATGAACACCAGCGTGTCGCAACCAGCTTCGATTGCCTCATCGACCGCGTACTGGATCAGCGGACGATCAATGATCGGCAACATTTCCTTCGGAACCGTCTTGGTTGCCGGCAAGAAGCGCGTCCCGAGCCCTGCCACTGGAAAAACTGCCTTGCGAATTCGCTTGCTCATTGGTGCCTGTTGGCCTCACGTGCCGGAAAGGGCACGACTTTAGCGGATGAAATGTAAGCATCCTGTTCGATTGGCGAGAACTCCGGCATTGTCGCGAACAGGATCTCCTGGATGCTGGTGGTGTCGTAACCAGCCACGGCATCGCGCAGGCGCGGAACATTGCCCAGCACCAGGTCACGTGAGAACGCGCGCACACCGGCCTCGAGAATCTTCGGGTGCGCGGTGGAACGATAGTCCTCGTCCGAATAGAACAGCGTCTCGTGCAGCTTCTCGCCCGGACGCAGCCCGGTGTAGATGATCGGAATGTCCTTGTACGGCTGCTTGCCGGCCAGGCGGATCATCTGCTCGGCCAGTACACGGATCGGCACCGGCTCGCCCATGTCGAGGGTATAGATCGCACCGTGCGACGCCGAGGCGGCGGCCTGCAGGATCAGCTGACAGGCCTCCGGGATGGTCATGAAGTAGCGGCTGACTTCCGGGTCGGTGACGGTCACCGGCCCACCCCGCAGGATCTGTTCGCGGAACAGTGGCACCACGCTGCCGGCCGAGGCCAGCACGTTGCCGAAGCGCACCGTGACGAAACGGGTATGCGTGGACTTCTGGTCCAGGCTCTGGCAGATCATTTCCGCATAGCGCTTGCTGGCGCCCAGCGCATTGACCGGGTCGACGGCCTTGTCGGTGGAAATGAACACGAAGTGCTCGACGCGCGCTTCCAGGCAGGCGCGGGCCACGTTCTCTGTGGCCAGGATGTTGTTGCGCACCGCCTCGCGCAGCTGCCGCTCCAGCACCGGTACATGCTTGTAGGCGGCGGCATGGAAGGCGGTGTCGACGGGATGCAGCGACAGCGCATGGCGGATCACCGCCGGGTCGCCGCAATCGCCCAGCACTGCTTCAACCTCGACGTCCGGGAAGCTGCGTCGCAGCTCACCCTCGATGGTCAGCAACAGCAGCTCGCTGATCTCGAGCAGGATGATGCGACCGGCACCGTGACGCGCGCACTGGCGGCACAGCTCGGAGCCGATCGAGCCGCCAGCGCCGGTGACCATCACCGTACGCCCGCCCAACCAGCCACGGATCAGGTTCCAGTCCGGCATGATCGGCTTGCGGCCGAGCAGATCCTCGATCGCCACTTCCTTCAACTGCCCCGGCAGCGACTGGCCCTGCAGGATGTCGCTGAGCTTGGGCACGGTGCGGAACGGCACGCCGGTGCTTTCGCAGATGGCCACGATCCGCTGCATGCCTGCGGCGTCCAGCGAGGGGATGGCGATCACCAGCAGCTTGGCCGCCGTCTCACGGACCACGGTCGGCGCATCGTCCAGGGTGCCGAGGATCGGCAGGCCCTGCAGCTTGGCACCGCGCAGGTGCGGCGCATCGTCCAGCAGGCCGACCGGCTCGAAATTGCCTGAACGGCGCAGGTCACGGACCAGGGTCTCGGCGGCCTGGCCGGCACCCAGGATCAGCACGCGACGCGCGGATGAGTCCGACTGCAGCGCCTGGTAGTCCTTCCAGGCCCGGTACAGCAGGCGCGGCGCGCCCAGCAGCGCCGACAGCGCGAACGGATAGATCACCAGCACCGACATCGGCACGCCATCGAAGCGCTTCCACATCAGCACCAGCACGATGGCCACCATGCCGATGAAGCTGGCCTTGAAGATGTTCAGCAGGTCGCTGACGCTGGCGAAGCGCCACAGCCCCCGATAGAGGCCCACGCGCCAGAACACCAGGCCCTGCAGCAGCAGCACCAGCGTGGTGTCGACGTTCCAGAGAGGGAGCTCGGGGGCGTTGGCCAGGATCGAGTACCGCCCTGCGTGCAGCAGCTGCCAGCATGCCCAGACCATGAACAGGTCGTGGCAGACGATGGCCGAACGCGGCATCAGGCCGAGGATTCTGTCCCGCCAGGGTGAAGCCATAAGTCAGGTATTTCCTTTTCGGTGGCGCAATCCATTGCGCAGGAGGAGCCAGAGGACGCTCAGCGCAATGAACCACGCGATCGCCACGGCAGCCTCCCACCTCGGCTGCAAGTTGGAGCAGACATTAAGCACTGTAATACTGAACAGGCCCAAAGCAAAGTACATCCCTGTTACCCGGGCGTGACTGGCTCCTGCCTGCACCGCGCGCTGGTAGACATGCTGGGTATGGGGTTCCATCCAGCGTTGTCCTGAAATGATGCGCGCCAGCAGTGTGAAGCCCGCGTCCACAAGGAACGGCGATGCCGACACAAGCAGCAGTATCCAGTTGATGTCGGTCTTGACACTGGCCAGTGCCAGCACCGCCGCAACCGCATAACCCAGCGCGCCACTTCCGACATCGCCCATGAAGATCCGGGCCCGTGGGAAGTTGAATGGCAGGAAGCCCAGGCACGCCAGGCCCAACGCGATGGCCGCCAGCGAGTACGGCCAGGGCAGCAACGGCGCCAGCCCCAGGGCCACCACAACGGCCTGGCTGGCCGCGATGCCGTTGATCCCATCCATGAAATTCCAGATGTTGATCAGAGAGGCAGTGAACAGCAGGACCAACACGGCCAGCAGCCAGCTGCCACCATGCACCCTGACCAGCGCGGCCAGCAGCGCGGCGGCGATGAAATGCACCATCAGGCGGCGCATGGCCGGAAGCGGCCGATGGTCATCCCACCAGCCGATACCCGCCACCAGCGCCAGGCCAAGGGCGGCCACGAGCAGGCTCGGAAGCGCTGCGGGCCAGGCCCACATGGCAACACCGGCGGTCACCAGCAGGCTGATGACGATGGCGATGCCGCCACCTCGAGGGGTCGCTACGCTGTGACTGCGGCGCTCGCCCGGCTGGTCAAACAGTTGCCGGCGCAGCGCATAGCCCCGCGCCGCCCAGGTCAGTGCCGCACTCAGCAGGGCCAGGCCCAGCAGCGCGCCCATCACGAGCCACGGCATGGATCAGAGCACCGCGTAATTCAACAGCGGCTTGACCGTACCCCACTCCTTGCAGCTCGGGCACTGCCAGTGATGGGTGCGCGCCCCGAAACCACAGCGGGTGCAGCGATAGGCCGGGTTGCGTACCAGCAACTGGTCGGTGATGTGCTTGAGGTCGTGCAGGGTCGCCGTGGAATCAGCGCCTTCAGCAAGGGTCAGGTCGATCAGCGCGGACTCGCCACGCACCGACGGGCGGTCCTTGAGCTGGCGGCCCAGATAGGCACGGGCCGGGGCCACGCCCTCCTGCTCTTCCATCAGGCGGGTCAGCGCCAGCACCGGGGCAATGCCACGGTAATGCTCGGTCATCTCCGACAGGAAAGCGCGCGCGCCTGCCAGATCACCCACCTTGCGGTAGTTCTGCATCAGCGCCGGCAGCAGCTCCGGCAGGTACTCCGGATCATTGCGCGCAGCACGCTCGAACGCGCGTACGGCCGCTTCCGGATTGCCCGCGTCGGTTTCCAGGCGCCCTTCGATGATGCCGGCACGCACCGACATCGCATCGGCCTGGTAGGCCCGAGCGATCGCCGCCCTCGCCTCTTCCAGCTTGCCGGCACCGCGGAAGCGTTCGGCCAGTTCGCACTCGAACTGCCCGATCAGCTTGCCCATCGGCTCGCCGGTGACGTCCTCGAAACGGGTCGCGTTGTCGATCGCCTTTTCCCAGTCACGCTCGGCCTGGTAGATGCCGATCAGGTGCTTGAGTGCCTGCGGGGCACGCTGGTCCAGCTGCGCCAGTTCGGTGAACACGGTCTCGGCACGGTCCAGCAGGCCGGACTTCATGTAGTCCTCGCCCAGCGCCAGCAGCGCCTGCACGCGTTGCGCATCGCTGAGGTCGTGCCGGTTGACCAGGCCCTGGTGCAGGCGGATGGCGCGATCGACTTCGCCGCGGCGGCGGAACAGGTGGCCCAGCGCGACCTGGGTCTCGAAGGTTTCCTTGTCCAGCTCGGCGATGTGCAGGAACAGCTCGATGGCCTTGTCCGGCTGCTCGTTGAGCAGGTAGTTCAGGCCACGGAAGTAGGTGCTGGACAGGCGGCTGACCTGGTTGTCACCGTGGCGTTGACCACCACGCCGTCCGATCACCCACCCGGCCAGTGCGGCCAGCGGAACGAACAGGAAGAACCAGAACCACTCGGTGACGAAATCCATCTTCGATCAGCGTCCATCAAAAGATTGAGGGGAGGCAACCGGTGCCGGCGTGGCGGCAGCGGACTTGTTGGCGCGGCGCAGCTGGCTGTAGAGCGGAATGACCACGCTCACCAGCACCAGGCCAGCACCAACGATGACGCCGATCAGCAACGCGGCAATGATGGCCACGCCGACCGAGGTCTTGAGCTGGGTGAACAGCAGGTTGATGGTCATCTCGTCCATGTTCATGGCACCGATGATCAACCCAACAATGAGTACCGCCAGCAGGACCAGCAGACGAAAAACCTTCATGCGACAGCTCCAGTGGCAGGAGTCCGTAGCTTATCCGACTCGCGGCTGGATTCGCACGCGGTGGCGCGACGGGAGGCTCAGGCCGGATCGGCGTCCAGCGGCAGCACACTGCTGACACGCTCGCGCAGTTCCTTGCCCGGCTTGAAATGTGGGACGTGCTTGCCCGGCAGGGCAACCGACTCGCCGGTCTTCGGGTTGCGACCCAGGCGCGGCGGCCGATAGTGCAGCGAGAAGCTGCCAAAACCACGAATTTCGATGCGATCCCCGGCGGACAGCGATCCGCCCATCATTTCCAGCAACGACTTCACCGCCAGATCGACATCATCGGCCTTCAGGTGCGCCTGGCGGCGCGCAAGGATTTCGATCAGTTCGGATTTGGTCATTACCGGCTCACATCAGGGGTATCTCAGCCTGAAACGGCCCGGGCAAGGCCCGGGCC
>NZ_JAPTFO010000134.1:0-5798 GCF_030985515.1 Stenotrophomonas sp. Sm10 | reverse complement strand
AACTTCGACAAATATTTATATGATTTTGAAAACATGACAGTTATATTTGCTAATAAGCGGCAGAAATATAAAAGTGGAGGTCTATATTTACCATCTTATATTGATATCTCTTCACTAAAATAGTTATCGTAATAAAAAAGATAAATTTAATTTTAAATATTTATGTAAGGAGACTTTAGTGAGCAAAAAAAATTATCAAGCTAAGGAAATATCAAATAGTTTTTTAAATACTCAATCTCAAATAACTACTAATGTACTATCTTATTTAAAAGATATTTGACGACTTTATATCCTATAAAATACAAAAAACGGTCGGAAAATTATTCTAATTTCCGACCGTTTTTTGAATATAATTATTTTGTTAGTGTAACTGTATCTCCATTTACTGCATTTCCTGCTAAGTCTGGTACTATGACAGAATCTCCTGATACAGTATATTTGAATTCATGACCTTTAAAATCTTTTATGACCTGCTTTTTACTGTCTATAGTGACTCTCTCGCCATAGATGTATTGTACAGTTTCACCATCTTTATCTTGAGCCACTATTCGATAAATGCTTTTTGTATTATTAACATCTAATTCGTAATATAGTTTCAGTTGACCATCGTGGTTTTCATCAGAAAAGGTCTTTCCTGTATATGAATATACACCTGAAAGTTTGTTATTATTAGAACTCGCTCCACATGCTACGAGAATCGTTGTTGTTAATAAAGTTAATAAAAGTATAATTGCTTTTTTCATCATTTTCTCCATGCTTTAAAACTTAATTTTTAGATAAGATTTCTTTTAATTCTTTATCTGAGGGAGCTGTTGATGGGAATTTATCAAAAGTCAACTTCGGTACAATATAGATATTGGCTTGATTTGATAAAAGAAAATCTTCAGACACCTGCTCATTAGCTGTTTTATCCCATAGTTCTGCGCTATAGTCAGTAGAGAGTAGATAATATTTTGAATCTAGTTCTGGATTTTTAAAGCCAAGTTCTCTATCTTGATAATATTTAGGAAGAACTTCTAAAGTGATTGATTTTCCCGCTTCTAAGTCATCAGCGAGAGCTAATTGCATGATATTAATATTGCCTGCTCTACCAGAAGTGGTTGAATAACTACGTAAGGTAAAATAGGTTCCATAGTCATAAAGATTGTTAGAAAAGCGAGTCCCTCTGAGAGTTGTATCATAGTGATTGGTGACAGTCAATTTTAAACGTCGTGTACTTTCATCATATCCATCTATTTTTACTTCGAGTCTCTTCAGTTCGTCGTGTTCTAAATAGTCATCGTGGATTTTTAGACTAGCTTGACCAGCAAAAATATTTGGCTGGTCATTATTCCAAGCTTTTTTACTTCGTTCATCTATAGTACCTTGATAGCGAGCAGCTTGGTCTGCTGGAAATTCTTCATAAAATTTAGTTAAGTTTCTCTTGCGTTTTTCTTCTGATAGAGTATTGTCATCTGTTTTGCTTGAGGACGTTTTAGTTGAGCTTTTTTCTACTGAGGTTGTGGAGTTAGGTTTACTTTGACACGCAATTAACAAAGTTGCGGAAGCTAGCAATGTAATACCTAAAAGGAAATGTTTTTTCTTCATAATATTAACCGCCTATGTTTTTATCATTTTGTGCTAGAAAGCCACTTATATTATAACTCATAAGATTGCAAAAAAGCAATATAAAACGCAATGCATAATTATTGTGCAATATGCTTTATCCTATAAATAAATAGAATGAATAGGAGGGCAGATATGGCATTCCAACTAAAATCTAATCGTAAAGAGACTGAGAATAAAACGATTCGTTTTCCTCTTCCACTAATAGAAGAAATTGAAAAGGCTATTCAAAATGAAGATGTCACTTTTTCAAGTTTTGTAATTCAAGCTTGCGAGTATGCACTAAAAGATATGAAAAAATAGACAAAGTATTAGTTTGAAATTAAATTTTAGAGATTCTAGCAATCTAAAAAGGAAATTAATATTGGTAGAAACAGAATTAAAATATTTGGTTGGGGGGAAATATGGAATATGATTTTAAATATTTAGTCGATAAATATACATTACCAGGAGCAAGAGAAAAATTTGAAAAGATATGTATTGAGGTATTTCAAGAAGAATTTGGACCTTTAACGAAGGAGGCTGCGGTATCACAAGGAGATGATGGCATCGATGTTCTAGTTGGTGACTTAGATGACAGACCATCAATTTATCAGTGTAAATTTTTTATTGATGGGATTGGAGATTCACAGAAACAACAAATTAGAGAATCGTTTAGAAAAGTGATTACCAAGCATCCCAATATTTCTTCTTGGTATTTATGTGTACCAATAGGCCTAAATATAAATGAGCTATTATGGTGGTCAAGATGGAAAAGTAAAATGAAGGCTGAACATAAAATAAAGATAGAGTTGTGTGATGGAGCTTTTTTACTAAAAGAATTTAAGAAATGCAGCAGTTATAAATCAACATTTGATGATGATATCAGAAATGATTTAGAACAGATTAAAATGTCTATTGAAGCCAGTAATAAAAGGGTTTACGAAGAAATATTATATGGAGAAGATGAGATAGAAGAAATCTCAGAAATGTACAATGATACTATATTTATATCAATGTTGAAGAGTGCACAAATAGCCGAAGTTGACGATTTCAAAGTTGATTTCTATAATGCAGAAATTGCTAGACATGAGTCTCTTAGCAAAGATGACATCAATGGGAAAAAACAGTATGATAATTTAAGAAAGAAGATACATTCTATTTGGAAGACCCAATATCGTCTATACAAGCAACCTAACGATGGTAATTGTTTAATAAATCAAACTTATCTTAGAATCGAAGATTTAGATTCTAGCACTTTAGGGAGCCCGATAAGTGATTTTAATTTATTAGCTAAAAAGGGCATCTTACATCAGCTTGCTGATGATAAGGAATTAGGTTGGGTTGATAATTTTATAGCAGTGTTGGAAAAATATATGGAGGGAAATGATGTTGGAGATAATTGAGAATATAAGTTTCCAAGAATATTGTTTGACCCGAAATAGGGTTGCGATACTGTTGAATATTTTAGGAAAAGAGCACAAAAAAGATACAACTCAAGAAAAATTGATTATTAGTGATTTTTTTCTAAAATTTCCAGAATTAATATCTGATGAAATAGAGCTTGGAAGATTTGATATAAAGTACTCTTATTTCCATTGGAAACCTAATTATAAACTGTATAATGCAGTTCTTGCAGATTTATTAGCTAGAAATATTATTACATTTAACTCTTTGAATAACAGATATTTCATTACAGATAAAGGAGAGAAATTTGTTATTGAACTATTTAGTGAAGAAGGGATAGATTGGAGCAAGATACTACAGTCTTGTGATTTTATAGTTTCTAAAGTGTTAAATAAAACAGTATCAGCTGGACAGACCATGATACAGAGTAAATTAGATTGTATACGAGGTAATTAAATGAAACTATTGTTAAAGACACTTAGATTAATAGGTGTGAGAAAAAATTATGAGGTTCATTTTCATAAAGGATTAAATTATATTTCGGGACCAACTTCAACGGGAAAAACTGCAATTTTAGAATTAATAGATTATGCTTTTGGGAAAAAGAATCATAAATCGTATATAGAAATTGGAGAAAGTTGCACGGATGTGGAATTGGAATTTTATATATCAGAGAATCTCTATAAGATTAAAAGACCATTATCAGCTTTTAAAGAACCTGTTCTTTTACAGACTTACGATAGTGTCAAAGAAAAATTTACACAAGCGCGTACCTTGGAAATTGATATTCCTTCAAATGAAAAATCATTATCATACTTTTTGTTATCGAAGCTTAATCTAACTAATTTAATCATTAGAGGAGACGATTTTAGTTTTAGAGATTTATTTAAATTTTCATATTTAAAACAGACAAATATTGATAACGAAAACATTCTTAATGAGCAGAACTGGGCGCTTAATGGAAAAGAAAAAGCAACATTTGAGATTATTTTAGATATCTATGATAGTTTACTAGGTGACCTACAACAGAGTCTTAAAATTGAAAAAGAGAACTTAAAGGTAAAAGAAATTAGATACGAAGCTGTAAGAGAATTTCTAAAAACTGCAGAAGTTGAGAATTATGAAACAGTGCAAGTGAAATCTGTTGACATTGATTCTAAATTAGAGGATATTAATTTTAAAATAGAAAACTATAAATCTGATATTCTAAAAACAGAAGTGGGAAATGATGTTAATGAATTGGTAGTACTTATTAGTGACCAAAAAGAAAAGTTAAGTAATCTAAGAAACAAATTTTCAGATCAAGAACAGTATATACAAAAATTACAGTTACTGGAAAATCAATATTTTGCTGATATTGAAAAAATTAGTGAGCAAATAGCAGGTATTAAAGCTATTAATAAATACGAATACTTATATTGTCCAAATTGCTTACGACCGATTTCACTTCACGAAGAATCAAGTTGCTTATTGTGTCATCAGAATATGGATGATATTGTAATTGAAATCAACGATTTGAAAAAGGAACGAAAAAAACTTACAAAAAAGAAAAATGAGCTTCACACTTATATTGATTCAGAAAAGGAAAAAAATATTAGAGTAGGCCTAGAAATAAATAAGTTACAGGATAATATTAACCCCTTGGCTACAGAAATTAGTTTACTATCAATAAAAAGCGGTCAATTATATGAAGAAAAGAAGTCTTTAAATGAGAGCCTGAAATTTATTGAGGAACTTACAAATTTGGAAATGTTGCTTTCTGAAAAGAGGATAGAAGTTGAGGGGATAGAAGAGCAAATTGAACGCCAAAAACATAAAGCTGCCAAAGAGGGCAAATTGAAACAACTGTCTGAAATATTTTCAACTATATTATTATCTTTTGATTTTCCAAATCTATATGAAGCCTATATTGATACAAAGAGTTACTTACCTCATGTTAGGGGACGTAAATACCGTGATTTAGGTAGTTTAGGAGCTGTGACTCTGATAACAATGGCATACTACCTATCAGTAATGATTTGTTCAGAAGAGCAAACTGGTAACCATTTAGGGTTGTTGATGATTGATACACCTAGGAAAAACTTAGGGGCTTCCTCGACAAGTACAGAGTTTAGAGACGAAAAAATCTACGAATCTATAATTAATTATTTTCTTCAACTTGGAAAAGAATGTGAAAATGATTTTCAGTTAATTATTGTAAATAATGGTTATCCATCAGATTTTCCACGGGATTATGTTGTTAAAGAATTCTCTTTCGATGGTCATGATGGGTTGATTGATGATTATAATGTGACTGATGAATAGGGAAGAGTTTGAGACAGATACCCATAATGGCTGAGAATTTACCCGAAATGCAATGTGATCATAGAAGATTACGTATAAAAAAGTTCCAACCCAAGGAAAACGGATAAGCCCAGTTTAAGATCTTATCCGTTTTTCTAGTCTTTAGTCATTATTTTGTTTATTTCTTGAGATCTATTCTTTGTTTATCAATTATTATGCGAGTCATAGACTTGTTTTACCATAAAGTAAAGTTATCAAATTAACAAAATGTTGCTTTAAAATACTACATATTACAATTGGTATAAAACGCTATACAATTCCCAAAATTTATTATTAATCAACATGAGGGAAATTTTGATAATTCTGATTCGATATATGTTGATTTTTATAGAAAATTTACCTTATTTTGATGAAGTTGATTAAAATTAGATTAAATAATGACTTTTGTAAATACGTAAAAATGCTGTTTTTAAAGGTGTTTGAAAGTGGCTGAAATAAACTATGCCCCAACCAGGTCTTAAGAA
>NZ_JAPTFO010000133.1:0-5805 GCF_030985515.1 Stenotrophomonas sp. Sm10 | reverse complement strand
GGTTGACGGCGTCCCCCGCGAACCCACCCCGCCCGGCCTCTGACAATTTCCGAGTGCGTCCGCCACGGAAAAGAAAAAAGAAAAGCAGAAGCAAAAGCAAAAGCAAAAGCCGGTTGGTTGGCCGCCTTCTGTAGAGCCGAGCCCACGCTCGGCTGCTCTTCGATCAGATATCGAATAGTCGATTCCGATACAGATTCATCCACGCATGGCGTGGATCTACCGTGTCGACCAAGGTCGACACCTACCCACAGCTGCGAAAATCTGTCGAAGGCGGGGCACTGTGGGTTTACGGCGTCCCCGCAAACCCACAGTGCCCCGCCATCCCACCGGAAGACCGCTGTTGCTGTTGCTTTGGCTTTGGCTGTTGCCTCTGCGGGTGCCGGGTGCAACCCGGCCGAACCCCTCCCTCAGGGCCAGGCAGGCGGTGCGGCCGCCCAGGCCTGCTGCACTTCGGCCAGCGACGCACGCTCATCCTCGCGCCACTGCGGCAGCAGCTGCGCATAGTTGGCCGTGGTATTCCACTGCGTCGGCTCGGTGCGTACCGCAGCCGCATACCACTGCACCGCCTCCTGCTTCTGCCCCATCCGCCACAATGCCAGCGCATAGGTCGGCGGCACCCAGCTCGGCTTGGTACGCGCATTGGCGGCCGAGGCCAGCCACTGTTCCAGCGCCGCCTCTGGCTTGCCCTGGCGCAGCAGGTCCCAGCCGTAGTTCCAGCGCACGCTGCGGCCACTGCTGCTCTGTGCCGGGGCCTCTTTCATCGCCTCGGCATACAACTGCTCGGCCAGCTCGCCACGGCCCTGCGCACCGGCCACCGAGGCCAGTTGTACCGTGGCCTCGACCGCACGGCGGCCGCGTTCACGCAGCTTGACCAGCTGGGCGACCAGATCATCGCCCCCGCCCTGCACCGCCACCATCGGCGTGGCCGCCGGGTCATTGTCGAAGTAGAACTCCTGTGGTGCCGGCATGGCCGGCGCGGCCCACGCCGTGGCCGCTCCCGAGGCCAGCAGCACGCTGGCCAGGATCTTTCCTGGAACTGACATCCCTTCTCCCCAGGCCGCGACTGCAGCCTCCCTCTCTCTCCCCGATCCTAACCCCAGCACCGCCACGGGCGCGAGTGCCGGGGCCTGCGCGGCCCCGCTGCTACAATTCGCGCCTTTCCCGCTGCGTGCGTGCACGCGGCCGGTGCCAGCCGATCCTACCGGGCCAGCCATGACCAGTACCGCGCAACTCACTTCGCCCTCTTCCGCCGACCTGCTCGACCGTGACTACACGCTCGACCACAAGTACACCCGCAACGAGGGGCGGATCTACCTGAGTGGCGTGCAGGCGCTGGTGCGGCTGCCGCTGATGCAGCGCCTGCGCGATGCCGCCGAAGGCATCGACAGCGCCGGCTTCGTCAGCGGCTATCGTGGCAGCCCGCTGGGTGGCTTCGACCTGGAACTGTGGCGCGCGCGCAAGCATCTTGAAGTGGCGAAGGTGAAGTTCACCCCGGGCCTGAACGAGGACCTGGGCGCCACCATGGTGTGGGGCACGCAGCAGACCAACCTGTTCCCCGGCGCCAACGTGCAGGGCGTGTTCGGCATGTGGTACGGCAAGGGCCCTGGCGTGGACCGCTGCGGCGACGTGTTCAAGCATGCCAATGCCGCTGGCACCTCGCGCTACGGCGGCGTGCTGGCGCTGGCCGCCGATGACCATGCCTGCCGCAGTTCGACCCTGCCGCACGGCAGCGAAGACGAATTCGTCAGCGCGATGATGCCGGTTCTCAACCCCGCCGGCGTGCAGGACATCCTCGACATGGGCCTGCTGGGCTGGGCGATGAGCCGTTACACCGGCCGCTGGGTCGGCTTCAAGACCATTGCCGAGACGGTGGAATCGTCGGCCTCGGTGCAGGTCGATCCGATGGCGCGCCGCATCGTGCTGCCGGAAGACTTCGAAATGCCCCCGGGTGGCCTCAACATCCGCTGGCCGGACCCGCCGCTGGACCAGGAGATGCGCCTGCACCGCTATGCGGTGAAGGCCGCACAGGCGTTCGCCCGCGCCAACGGCATCGACAAGGTGGTGATGGACGCGCCGCGCGCGCGGCTGGGCATCGTCACCACCGGCAAGAGCTACCTGGACGTGCTGCAGGCGCTGGAATACCTTGGCCTGGATGAAGCCGCGTGCGCCGACATCGGCATCCGCGTGTACAAGGTCGGCATGACCTGGCCGCTGGAACCGCAGGGCATCGCGCGCTTCGCGCAGGGCCTGGAAGACATCATCGTGGTGGAGGAGAAGCGCGCCTTCATCGAGCGCCAGATGAAGGAACAGTTCTTCAACTGGCCGGCCAGCTGGGGCCAACGCCCGTCCATCGTCGGCAAGTACGACGAAAGCGGCGAATGGATCCTGCCGTCCACCGGTGAACTGACCCCGGCCACCATCGCCGGCGTGATCGGTCGCCGCATCCAGAAGTTCTTCAACAACGAGTCGATTGAGCAGCGCCTGCAGTGGATGCAGGAAAAGGAAGCCGAGCTTGCGTTGCCGCGCGCCAGCTTCCCGCGCGTGCCGCACTACTGCTCAGGCTGCCCGCACAACACCTCCACCCAGGTGCCGGAAGGTTCACGTGCGCTGGCTGGCATCGGTTGCCATTACATGGTGACCTGGATGGACCGCAGCACCGACACCTTCACCCACATGGGCGGCGAAGGCGTGACCTGGGCCGGGCAGGCGCCGTTCACCGACACCCCGCACGTGTTCCAGAACCTGGGCGACGGCACCTATTTCCACAGCGGCTCGCTGGCGATCCGCCAGGCGGTCGCCGCCGGCGTCAACATCACCTACAAGATCCTCTACAACGATGCGGTGGCGATGACCGGCGGCCAGCCGGTGGACGGCCCGCTGAGCGTGCCGGACATCGCAAAGCAGATGCGCGCCGAAGGCATCCACACCATCATGGTGCTGTCGGACAACATCGGCAAGTGGACCGGCCAGCGCGAACACTTCCCCAGCGACGTGGAGTTCCACGACCGCAGCGAACTGGAAGAGGTGCAGAAGCGCCTGCGCGAAGTGAAGGGTGTTTCGATCCTGATCTACGAACAGACCTGCGCCACCGAGAAGCGTCGCCGCCGCAAGCGCGGCAAGCTGGAAGATCCGCAGAAGCGGGTGCTGATCAATTCGCTGGTCTGCGAAGGCTGCGGCGACTGCGGCAAGAAGAGCTTCTGCGTGTCGGTGCTGCCGAAGGAAACCGAGTTCGGGCGCAAGCGCGAGATCGACCAGTCCAACTGCAACAAGGACTATTCCTGCGTGAACGGCTTCTGCCCGAGCTTCGTCACCGTGCACGGTGGCCAGCCGCGCAAGGGCAGCAAGCGCGATGCCTCCACGCTGCTGGACAACCTGCCGGCGCCGACGATCCGCGGCACGCTTGAGCAGCCCTGGAACATCCTCATCACCGGCGTCGGCGGTACCGGCGTGGTGACCATTGGCGCGCTGCTGGGCATGGCCGGCCACCTGGAGGGCAAGGGCGCGACCGTGCTCGACCAGACCGGCCTGGCGCAGAAGGGTGGCGCGGTGACCACGCACATCCGCATCGCACGCCGCCCGGATGACATCCACGCCGTGCGCATCGCCGCCGGTGAAGCCGACCTGGTGCTGGGCTGCGACATGGTGGTGGTCAACGACTACTGGGCGCTGTCGAAGGTGCGTGCCGGCCGTTCGCAGGTGGTGCTGAACACCTACGAAGCGATGCCGGGTACCTTCACCACCCGCCCGGACATGCAGTTCCCCGCCGCCGACATCATCGCCGGTGTGCGCGTGGCACTGGGCGGCCAGGAGCCGTTGCTGCTGGATGCCACCCAACTGGCCACCGCGCTGCTGGGCGATGCCATCGCCGCCAACCTGTTCATCCTCGGCTACGCCTGGCAGCAGGGCCTGGTGCCGCTGTCGTTCGAGTCGCTGATGCGCGCCATCGAGCTCAATGGCGCTGCGGTGGCCATGAACCAGCAGGCCTTCGCCTGGGGCCGCCTGGCCGCGGTCGATCCGCAGGCCGTGCAGCAGGCCGCCGGCCTGGTGCGCAACCGCCACACCGATACCGAATCCACCCCGGGCCCGCTGCATCCGCTGCCGCCGGGCGAATGGGAGGGCAACGAATGGGGCGCCACCGCTGCACCGCGCAACACCGGCGACGAACGCGAGCTGCGCGGCCTGCCCTCGCACGGTGGCGACGTGGCATTCCTGCCGCTAGACGACGCGCGCCTGTCGCGCTCGCTGGATGAAATGATCGAGCGCCGCGCCGCCTTCCTGGTCGAGTACCAGGATGCTGCCTACGCCACGCGTTACCGTGATCTGGTGGCACGCGTGCGCGCTACCGAAGCCGAGCGTATCGGCGGCTCCACCGCGTTGACCGAGACGGTGGCCCGCTACCTGTTCAAGCTGATGGCCTACAAGGACGAGTACGAAGTGGCCCGCCTGTACACCAGCGGCGACTTCCAGCGACGCCTGCAGCAGCAGTTCGAGGGCGACTATCAGCTGCGCTTCCACCTGGCGCCGCCGCTGTTCGCCAAGAAGGACGAGCAGGGCCGGTTGCTGAAGAAGGAATACGGCCCGTGGATGTTCAAGGCGTTTGGCTTGCTGGCGAAGCTGAAGTTCCTGCGTGGCGGCCGCTTCGACGTGTTCGGCCGCACCGAAGAGCGGCGCATGGAGCGCAAGCTGATCACTGATTACGAGGCCACTGTGCAGGTGCTGCTGGATGGCCTGGATGACGACCGCCTGGCGCTGGCGGTGGAGATCGCCAGCATTCCCGAACACATCCGCGGCTTCGGCCACGTCAAGGAAGCGCATTTCGAGCAGGCCAAGGCGCGCGAAGCGGCCCTGCTGGCGCAGTGGCGCAATCCGAAGGCGCTGCATATCGTACAGGTGGCTTGATGGTAGTGCCGGCCGCTGGCCGGCATTCATCCCGGCATTCATCCCGGCAATCGGTTGCCGGCCAGCGGCCGGCACTACCGATAGATTACCCCAGCCGCCACAGCAGCAGGCGATTGTTGGCCGGCATCGCCACGTCGCCCAACCGGGTGAATCCGTTGTCGGCCGCCAGCGCCTGCACCGCTTCGCTGTCGCGGATGCCGCTGCGCGGATCACGTGCCTTCAGCCAGGCATCGAACTGCGCATTGCTGTCGCTGGTGTAGCGGCCGCCGTAGTTGAACGGGCCATACACCGCCAGCAGCGCACCGTGGCGCAACAGGGGCGGCAGCGCCGCGAACAATGACTGGACGTGTGCCCAGCTCATGATGTGCAGGGTGTTGGCGCTGAATGCGGCATCGAACGTACTGCCCGGTGCCAGGTTCAGGCCGGGCGCTGGCGGCAGTTCCACCTGCAGCGCTACCGGCGGCAGCAGATTCAGCAATGCCGTTTCGGCACGCCATGCCTCGATGCCTGGCAGGTGGTCCGGATGATCACTGGGCTGCCAGCGCAGCCAGGGCCAGCGCTCGGCAAAGAAGGCCGCATGCTGGCCGGTGCCGCTGCCGATCTCCAGCACCCGGTGGCGGTCGCCCATCCACGGGTCGAGCGCGGCGGCGATGGGTTCGCGGTTGCGTTCGCAGGCTTCTGAATACGGCTTGCTCGACATCAGGACGGGATCCAGGCGGGGTCGGCCCCATTGTGCACGAGGGGGTGTTGCTCGGCAGGGCGGCGCCCTGCACCCGCCGAAGCAACGGCAACAGCAACAGCGGGCTTCCTGTGGGATTGCGGGGTGGGTCCGGTTGCGGGGGACGCCGTAAATCCGTCCATGGAGGCTCGGTCGCCGCATCCATGCGGCTCACGCCCCCGCAACCG
>NZ_JAPTFO010000132.1:0-6089 GCF_030985515.1 Stenotrophomonas sp. Sm10 | reverse complement strand
CGCCACTACCGTGTCGTGCGGACCAACGGTCCGCACCCACCCAAGGCAATTACACCCAGAGCAATCAGAAGGTATAGCGGACGCGGCCGTAGTAGTACGCGCCATTGCTGCCGATCGGCGACAGCACGTCATACGGCAGGTTGCCGAAGTAGTGGATATCGCTGTTGGACCGATCCGGGTAGTTGTCGGTCAGGTTCTGCCCGCCGATGGCCACGCTCCACTGCGGGTTGATGCGGTATTCGACTTCCGCGTCCAGCTGCCACTCGGCCTGGTAGGTCTGGCGCGGGATGTAGCCATCACCGAAGTTGAACACGCGGGTGGCGCTGCCGTAGCGGTTCACGCGGCTGCTCAGCGACCAGTGGTCGTTGCTCCAGGCAGCCGAGAAACTGCCACGTGTACGCGGTGTGGCATCGGTCAGCGTGTTGGTCTCTTCAATCCCGAACAGCACATAATCCGAGTCCAGCGCCTGCAGCTGGGCCGGCGTGGCCAGCACGTTCTTCAGCGTGGTCTTGGTATACGCATAGGTGCCGGTCAACAGCAGCTGGCCATCGCCCAGCGACTGGCGCCAGTTGCTCACCAGCTCGGCGCCACGGGTGCGGGTATCGGCGGCGTTGACGAAGAAGCTGGCGCTCTGCAGGCCGCTGACACCGTAGTTGGCTGCCACGTAGCCGGTCAGTGCATCACCGGTGATGCTCTCCGACAGTGCGATGCGGTCGTCGATGTCGATCTGGAAGAAGTCCAGCGAGAGGTCGAAGTGTTCGCCGATGCGGCTGGTGAAGCCCAGCGACGTGTTCAGGGATTTTTCCGGTTTCAGGTCCTGCGCGCCAAGGCCACGCGCGATCGGATTGTTGACCGACAGCAAACGGCCCTGCACCAGCTGGCCACCAGCGTTATAGCCGGTGGAGGTGGATTCGTAGCCGATCTGCGCCAGTGAAGGTGCGCGGAAGTTGTTGGAGATGGCACCGCGCAATGCAAACGCCGGCGTGAACTCGTAGCGCAGGCCGAGCTTGCCGGTCAGCTCGCCGCCGAAGTCGTCGTTGTGCTCGTAGCGCGCGGCCAGATCGGTGGAGAACTTCTCGCCAAACTGGCTGGACAGGCTGGCATAGGCGCTGGCCACGTCGCGCGACAGGGTGGCGGCGTCCTGTGGGGTCAGGCCGCCACCGGCCTGTGAGCCGGTCGGGCGGTCGGTGTACGGGCCCGCCGCATAGCTGGCCGGGTCGCCGGGGCGGGTCTGGTAGCGCTCATGGCGCGCTTCCACGCCCAGGCCCAGCGTGTGGCTGATGCTGTCGCTCTGGGTGAACACGCGGCTCAGGTCGAGGTTGCCCACGGTCTGCGCGTACTCGTAGTCGGCGGTCTTGAAGCGGGTCGGGCTGGTCGGGCCCAGCGAGGCGTTGAGCGAGTCGCGCAGGCGGTAGGTGAAATCGTTCTGCCCGTAATCGACGCTGCCATCGTAGCTCCATTCACTCCACTGCCCACGCACGCCGGCCACGGCCTGCACGTCGCGGTTCTCGCCTTCGGAGATCGGCCGGTAGCCGTTCGGATAGACCTGCTTCCAGTTGGCATCGCCATCGGGATAGCGGAAGTAGTTCGCGCCTTCGGTATCCCGCTGGTTGAAGGTACCGAACGCGTAGAACGTCGAGGTCTGGCCCACCGGGATCTCGGTGTTCAGCCACAGGTTGATGTCCTTGCTCTTGCCATCGCCCAGCACATAGTTGCGCTTGCCCTGCAGCGCCAGGTTGCCCGGGGTCTGGTCCCATGGCGGAATCTGGTCGAAGCCGGCGCGATTGGTGCCGTTGCGGTGCTTGTATTCCAGGCCGACGCGCAGGAAGCCGCCGTCTTCGCCCAGCGAAGTGCCGACCTTGGCGCTGATGTTGCCGGTCTGGCCGTCGGTAAGGGTACGCCCGATCGGCTTCAGGTCGGTGTGGTTGGCGCCGTAGCTGGCCTCGATCTCCCCGCCGTCGCCGCCGTTGTCGAGGATTACGTTGATCACACCGGCCACCGCATCCGAGCCGTACAGCGCGCCGGCACCATCACGCAGCACTTCGATGCGCTTGATCGCACTGACCGGAATCGAGTTGAAGTCGACCGGGGTGGTGCCCTTGCCGATCTTGCTGTCGGTGTTGACCAGCGCGGTGTGGTGGCGGCGCTTGCCGTTGACCAGCACCAGCACCTGGTCCGGCGACAGGCCACGCAACTGCGCGGCGCGCACATGGTCGGCGCCACCGGAGTTGGACTGGCGCGGGAAGTTGAACGACGGCAGCAGCGCCTGCAGCGCGCTGCCCAGCTCACCGTTGACCACGCCCGCCTTGCGGATGTCCTCGGCGGTGAGCACATCCACCGGCGAGGTGGATTCGAGCACGGTGCGGTCGGCGGCACGGGTGCCGGTGACGATCACCGTGTCCAGGTTGGTGGCGTCCTGGGCCAGGGCCGGGACGGCGGCGGAGGAAAGCGAGAGGGCGATGGCGAGGCCGAGCGGCGACGCGGGCAGGCGGGTGGACATGGGGGCTCCAGCAACAACGACGACGGGGAAGGGGAGATAGTTTCACTTACATCCATCCGGATGAAGCGATATATTATCTTCGCGTGATGGCCGGTGCCGATGCAAGCCCCTGCCGGCCTGGCATGAGTTGATGCCCTGCTGGCATCAGCACGCCGGGCCGGTGGCGCTGTACGCTGCCGGCTCGCCTTGTCCCCCTTCCCCCGGAGCTGTACCGATGAAACACCTTGGCCTCGTCTTTGCCGTGCTGCTGGCCACCAGCGGCTGCGCCAGCCTTTCTTCGCAGGCGCCCAGCGCCTATGCCACGGCCACTACCGCCGAACTGAAGGGCGATGCCGCCCGCCCGTCTTCCGCGCACGGCTGGGTGCGCAGCGAGCTGTATTTTGGCGTCGGCGAGGAGCAGGGCGCCGGCAACCGCCCGCAGGCCGACACCATCAGCGACGCGCAGTGGCGCACCTTCCTGGACAAGGAAGTGACCCCGCGCTTCCCGGATGGTCTGACAGTGTTCGATGCCTATGGCCAGTGGCTGTTCCGCGGCGATGCCGCGCCCAACCGCCTGCGCACGAAGGTGCTGGTGGTGCTGCATGAGGACACCCCGCAGCGCCGCGCCGATATCGAAGCGATCCGCCTGGCGTGGAAGCAGCAGACCAGGCATCAGTCGGTGCTGTGGTCGCGGCAGCCGGTCGAGGTATCGTTCTGAGTTGAAGGTGCCGCCGCGGTGCCGCAGGGAGCAATGATGAACTACAGGGAATGCCTGCTGGGCCTGGTATTGGTGGGCGTGCTGGCACCGCCGGCGCAGGCGGGTGGGGACGACGGCGAAACGCTACGCTTCCAGGTGGCCGCTCATGTGCAGGCGCATGCCGATCCCCAGCAGGACGGAAGCATCGTGGTGCAGCTGTCACCGTCGGGCAAGCGCCAGACGCTGGCGGGCGCGGCCGATGCCGACGGCAATTCGCGCTGGGGTCTGGAAGACGTCGATTTCGATGGCTACCCGGAACTGGTCGCGCGCGCCCCGGTCGGCATGGTCAACGAGGCGGTGGCGGTGTACCGCTTCGATCCGACCAGTGCCGGTTTCCGCGCGCTGCAGGCCGGTACCCACGGCAAGGACAGTTGTGGTGACCTGATGGGGCTGAGCGTGGACGTTGCCACCCGCACCCTCACCAGCAGTTGCCGCAGCGGCCCGATGTGGTACACCGACCAGTACCGGTTTGCAGGCGCGAAGCTCCATCTGTACCGCTCTGAGAGCGTGCTGATGCTGGGCGATACGTTGAACGCCGCGCTGCATTGGGAACAGACCGAAGAGCAGGGCCCGTTGGCGGTCTGGCGCACCTATGACCCCGCCGGCCGTGTGTTGGAAAGTGCCATCGCCGATGGCCTGGGAGCACCGCCGGACGGGCCGTTGCAGGGGCAGCAGGCCACCGTGATGCCCGCGCGCCTGTTCCTCTTCGACCGACCCGGCGCGTCCAGCACCAAGCGTTACCTGGTGCAGGGGGATCGCGTGGAATTGCAGGATGAACAGAACGGCTGGGTGAAGCTGCGCTATCGCAGCCCGAATCACGGCGCGGTGGAGGGCTGGATCAACGTCAACGATTGACGAGACGTCTACCCGCAGTTTGCACATCGAGGCAATGGGCAACTTGCCCACGGAGGCATCACTTCATCGGGTCTAGCCTCGGACGTTCCCCCGTTCGAGGATGTATCCGATGAGCAAGCGCGTGGCCGAAATCGTGGTGGACGCCCTGCAGCAGGCTGGTGTCCGCCGTTGCTACGGCATCGTGGGCGATACGCTCAACCATGTGACCGATGCGATGCATGGCAGCGAGATCGCCTGGGTGCACGTGCGCCATGAAGAAGTGGCAGCGTTCGCCGCCGGCGCCGATTCGCTGGTGAGCGGCGAGTTGACCGCCTGTGCGGGCTCCTGTGGTCCCGGTGGCCTGCACTTCATCAACGGCGTGTTTGAGAGCAACCGCAACCGTGCGCCGATGGTGCTGATCGCCAGCCAGGTGGTGACCAGTGAGCTGGGCATGGAATTTCCGCAGGAAGTGGATTTCAAGGCGGTCTATGGCAGCTGCACGGTGTTCTGCGAGCAAGTGCACAGCCCGGAGCAGGCGCGACGCGTGGTGGCCCTGGCCTGCCAGGCGGCGATCAGCCGGCGTGGCGTGGCGGTAGTGATCCTGCCGGCCGACATCAGCCAGGCTGAGGTGAAGCACGATGTGCCGTTCTCGGTGCACTACACCCAGCCGGTGCTGCGCCCGTCCGACGCCGAACTGCAGCGCATTGCCGAGCTGCTGGGGCAGGGCAAGCGTATCGGCATCTATGCCGGTGCCGGTTGCCAGGGCGCGCACGCGCAGCTGCTGGAACTGGCCCGGCGCCTGCAGGCGCCGGTTGCGCATACTTCGCGCGCCAAGGATTTCGTCGAGCCGGACAACCCGTACAACATGGGCATGACCGGCATCTTTGGCATCGAATCCGGCTTCCACACGCTGATGGAGTGCGACACGCTGCTGCTGCTCGGCGCCGACTTCGCCTGGGGCCAGTTCTACCCCGACAAGGCCACGATCATCCAGGTCGACCGTGATGGCAGCCACCTTGGCCGCCGCCACCCGGTAAACCTGGGCGTGGTCGGTGACATCGCACCGACGCTGGATGCCTTGCTGCCGATGTTGCCGCCGCGCGAGGACAGCAGTTTCCTGGACGAATGTATCGAACGTCGCGACAAGGCGCTGAAGAAGCGCGAACAGGAGGAACAGCCGGGCGAGGGCAAGCTTATCCACCCGCAGCATCTGACCGCGCTGCTGTCGAAGTACGCCAGCGAGGATGCACTGTTCACCGCTGACGGCGGCTCGCCGATGGTCTGGGTGCTGCGCCATATCCGCGTCAACGGTCGCCGCCGCACGCTGACCAGCCTGCTGCACGGCACGATGGCCAATGCAATGCCGCAGGCCCTGGGCCTGCAGAAGGCGTTCCCCGGCCGGCAGGTGATTTCGCTGTCCGGCGATGGTGGCCTGGCGATGCTGCTGGGCGACCTGCTGACCGCGGTGCAGGAAAACCTGCCGATCAAGGTGGTGGTGTTCAACAATGGCTCGCTGAACTTCGTCGAGCTGGAGCAGAAGGTGGAAGGCCTGCTGGACAACTACACCGACCTGAAGAACCCGGACTTCGGGCGCCTGGCCGAGGTGATCGGCTTCCACGGCCGCACGGTGACCCGCAGCGAGGATCTGGAGGAGGCGGTGCAGGATTTCCTGGCCCAGCGCGGCCCGGCACTGCTGGACGTGCACACCAGCCGCGCAGAGTTGGTGATGCCGCCGCAGATCGAGGCCAAGCAGGTGGCCGGTACCGCGCTGTATGCGGCCAAGGCGGTATTGAACGGCCGCTTCGACGACGTGAAGCATCTGCTGGTGGACAACTTCCTGAAGAAGTAAGGGGGGGGGCGATGCAGGGCTGCGCCCTGCACCTGCGGAGGCGAAGGTCGAAGCAACAGCAACAGCTGGGTATCCGTGGGATGGCGGGTGGGGCCGGTTGCGGGGGACGCTGCAAGTCCCCCTCCGGGGCCCGGCCCAGCCGCTGGCGGCTGTGCGTTCGGGCGCTTGCG
>NZ_JAPTFO010000131.1:0-6171 GCF_030985515.1 Stenotrophomonas sp. Sm10 | reverse complement strand
CGCCCGCGAGGGCGCGCCGGCATTGCGCATCGAGGGAGGGGGAGGCAATGGCATTGCTGCACGCCAAGACGGCTGCTGGCCGTCAGGAAATCGAAGACCGTGGCCGGCGCCTGCCGGCGGCACTGCGCTCGATCCTGCTGATGGTCGATGGCCATCGTGACGACACCGAACTGCGCGGCTTGTATGAAGGCCTGCGTGCGCCGCCCGATGCACTGGAGCAGCTGGCCGCGCTGGGCCTGATCGAAGTGATCGGCGGAAGTTCAGAGGCCGTGCCGGCGCGTGGCATCAGCACCGGTCGCGAACAGGACCCGGCGCTGTACCAGCAGCTGTACGACGCGATGAGCGATGCGGTGCGGCGCCATCTGGGCCTGAAGGGCTACTTCATGCAGTTGAAGATCGAACGCTGCACCGATGCGCTGGCGCTGGAACGCCTGTGCCCGGAACTGCTGGCAGCGGTGGGCAAGGCGCGCAGCCCGGCGCTGGCACAGCGCTGGTGGCAGGAAACCCAGGCTGCCGTGGTCAAGGGTGGTGGTGAGGTCGTGCAGGCCTGAGCCACCGCGTAAAGTGATCGGTTCACTTCCCCCACAAGGAGTCCCGCGTGCAGGACGACCACGACGACACCGATACCCCCGGCTGGGACGCGATCAATGCGGCGCTGGCGCCGCTGTATGCCGGGCAGGAGCCACGTCACTTCGGCACCGCGCTTCCGTACACGCTCGGTGGCCAGGATCCGCTCGATGGCATCAGCGTGTACTGGGCGGATGCGCCGGTACCCCACTGGCACTACGTGACCTACGGCTTCTCCGAGCTGTATGCCAAGGAGAGCAGTGATGCCGCCACCAGTGGCTATGGTTTCGAGCTGACGTTCCGTCTCGCCGCCGAAGCCGCTGAGAACGCCGACAGCACGCCGCCGGTGTGGCCGATGAACCTGCTGCAGAACCTGGCGCGTTATGTGTTCGCCAGCGGCAACGTGTTCGAGGATGGCCACCATCTGAATGCCAACGGCCCGATCGCGCTGGAGACCGACACGCGGCTGTGCCATCTGGCGTTCATTGCCGACCCGAAGTTGCCGGCACGCGACACCGCCAATGGCCACCTGCAGTTCCTGCAGCTGGTCGGGCTGACCGATGAGGAGATGGAAGCGGTCAAGCGCTGGTCCACGCGCGGCGTGCTGCAGGTACTGCAGCCGGCAATGCCACTGTGGATCAGCGACCTGCACCGCGGCAACCTGCTGGAGGACCAGGCGCTTGCCGCGCAGGTGCGGGAAGGCAGCGAGCGCGAGGGCTCCAGCACCGGCATGCTGTTCATCGAGACGTTGGACTGGCGGCAGGAGGCGGGCGTCACCACGCTGGTGCTCGGCGCCGGCCAGGTGGCCAGCGTGTGCGAGCTGCTGCCCTTGCGCCTGCGCCACGGCAGATCGCTGGAACTGGTCAGCCGCGAGCGGCAGTGGGAGTTCGTCGCGAACGGGGGCGGTGAAGCGGCGGACGTATCCGCCGACAGCGCGCGCTGGTCACTGGACGAGGCGGGCCTGCAGGCCCTGGCAGGGGTGCGCGCCGAGCGCGGGGTTTACCCGCTGGCGGGGGCGCTGCGCATCGAAGTGATGCCGACCTACCTGCGCGATGCCAACGGTGAAGTGATCCGCCAGATCGGTTGACCACGCCCTGGCGTATCGGCCCCCGCCTGCGCAGGGCAGAGGGGTCAGGCCCGTCCGCCACGCGAACGGCTCTGACCCCGGGTCATGATCAGGCCAGCCCTTCGGCCTTCAGTGCGGCCTGCACGCCGGCATCGGCGTCCATGCGCGCCTTGTAGGCGGCCAGGTTGTCCAGGCCCGACAGGTCGACCTTGGTACCGGCGGCCCAGCGCAGGGTGATGTAGAAGTACGGGTCGGCGAAGCTGCGGAAGCCGGCCAGCCATGGCTTGTCGGCCAGCTGCCTGTCAGCGGTCTCGAACAGGCCACGCAGGCGCTTGTGCGCGGCGGCGCGGATCGCATCGAACTGGCTCTCGTCGGCGATGAACTTGCCCGGCGCGAACAGCGGCGAGAAGGCCGGATGCACGTCGGAATTGACGAAGGCCAGCCAGCGGGTGGCTTCGGCGCGCTGGCGCGGGCTGCCGTCACCGCCGAGGCCGGCCTGCGGGAAGCGATCGGCGATATAGCCCATGATCGCGGCGTTCTGCAGCAGCACGAAGTCGCCGTCGACCAGCGCGGGCACCGCACCGGCCGGATTGATCTTGAGGAATTCCGGACCCTTCAGGGTGTCCTTGTTCAGCAGTTCAACCTCGAACGGCTGGCCGGTCCACTGCAGGGCGATGTGGTCGGCGGTGGAACAGGCACCGGGCTTGCTGTACAGCTTCATGGGAACTCCAGGTGATGCGGGCGGGAAACGCCCACTATCCCAGAGCCTGCCGGCAGGCGGCAACGCTGCCGCCGGCACGGATCGTTACGACTGCCGCGGCTTGAGGTTCTGCACCTTATAGAAGGTGTGATCGCCGATGGTGGCCACCTGGTAGGCATTGCGCCAGTTCGGGCTGGCGATGGACAGCGCGGCGAAGTGGCTGGCACCGGGCACGATCTCGCGGCGCTCGCCGGCCGGCAGCGCCCAGTTGCGCTCGGCGTCGAAAGCGACGTTCATCGCCTCGCTCCACGCCGCGTCATTGCCCAGCTGGGTGCCGGGGGAGACGATGGTCGGTGCGAACTGCTTGCGCGCGGTGACGACCTGGCACATCGAGTCGCCCCACAGGCCGCTGTCAAGGCGACGCAGGGCGACCTCGGCGACGGCCTGCTGGCCGCGCAGGGTCTGGTCGCGGGCTTCCAGGTAAACGGTGGTGCTCAGACACAGTGAATCAGCGGCCGGCTGCGGCAACAACTGCGACAGCCAGAGAATCCAGGCCAGTTTCATATAACTCCTTGCTCCGTATGGGCCGCACCTTCCGGTTCCGGCCGCGGGGGCGACAGGAGGCGGGGTACGACTTGGCGTCATGGGGAGGCGGCCATCGGGGCCGCCCCGTGGGCAGCCCCAAAAAGAATCGATCAGTACTGATCGGTGGGGCCACGCCAGCTCACCGGAAACTGGCTGGTGAGCGGAAAGATGGCGCAAGGTAGGGGGGAATAGCCGAACGCATCGTGAACCGCCCGGCTTGACATTCAGGTTCGACGGAGGTGACGGAAATCACATTCCGTCCCCCATTCAGGCGCTCATCAGAGCGTGGCGGCCACCCGGCTGCCCTGGTCGATTGCCCGCTTCGCGTCCAGTTCGGCGGCCACGTCGGCACCGCCGATCAGCTGCGCGTTGATGCCGGCGGCCTGCAGTTCGGCCTGCAATGCGCGGTTCGGTTCCTGCCCGGCGCAGATCACCACATGGTCTACCGGCAGCAACTGTTCGCTGCCTTCCACGCGGATGCGCAGGCCTTGATCGTCCACGCCCAGGTACTCGACGCCACCGAGCATGCGCACGCCCTTGGCCTTCAGTGTGGCGCGGTGGATCCAACCGGTGGTCTTGCCCAGTCGCGCGCCGGGCTTGCCGGGGCTGCGCTGCAGCAGCCACAGGCGCCGCGGTGACGGCTCGACCTCGGGCCGGCCCAGCGAGCCGCGTGCCTCGAAGCTGGCGTCCACGCCCCATTCGGCCATCCAGCGCTGCGGGTCCAGCGACGGCGACTCGCCAGCGTGGCTGAGGAATTCGCCGACGTCGAAGCCGATGCCGCCGGCGCCGATGATCGCGGCAGTGGCGCCCACTTCGACGCGGCCCAGCAGTACGTCCAGATAACTGACCACCTTGGCGTGGTCGGCGCCGGGGAAGCTGACCTTGCGCGGGGTGATGCCGGTGGCCAGCACCACCTCGTCGAAGCCGGCCAGGCTGGACGCGTCGGCGCGGGTGTTCAGGCGCAGCTGCACGCCGGTTTCGGCCAGCTTGTGGCGGAAATAGCGCAGGGTTTCGTGGAACTCTTCCTTGCCGGGGATGCGCTTGGCCACGTTGAACTGGCCGCCGATCTCATCGTGGGCATCGAACAGGGTGACCTGGTGGCCACGCTGGGCCGCGACAGTGGCACAGGCCAGGCCGGCCGGGCCGGCGCCGACCACGGCAACCTTCTTCGGCGCGGGGGTGGGGCGATAGACCAGTTCGGTCTCGTGCGCGGCGCGCGGATTGACCAGGCAGCTGGCCAGCTTGTTCTCGAACACGTGGTCCAGGCAGGCCTGGTTGCAGGCGATGCAGGTATTGATCGCTTCCGCGCGGCCTGCACGGGCCTTGTTGGGCCATTGCGGGTCGGCCAGCAGCGGACGTGCCAGCGACACCATGTCGGCGCCGCCGCCGGCGAGGATGCGTTCGGCGACGTCGGGCATGTTGATGCGGTTGGTCGCCACCAGCGGCAGCGTCACATGCGGTTTCAGTTTGGCGGTGACACCGGCGAAGGCCGCACGCGGCACCGAGGTGGCGATGGTCGGAATGCGCGCCTCGTGCCAGCCGATGCCGGAATTGATGATCGTCGCGCCAGCCGCCTCGATGGCCTGCGCCTGCTGCACGATCTCGTCCCAGTTGCTGCCGTCGTCCACCAGGTCGACCAGCGACAGGCGGTAGATGATGATGAAGTCCGGGCCGCAGGCCTCGCGGATGCGGCGCACGATCTCCACTGCAAAGCGCATGCGTTGGTTGGCGTCGCCACCCCAGCGGTCGGAGCGCTTGTTGGTGCGCGGGGCAATGAACTCGTTGATGAGGTAGCCCTCCGAGCCCATCACCTCCACCCCGTCGTAGCCGGCCTCGCGGGCCAGCTTCGCGCTGCGCGCGTAGTCGGCGATATGCCGCTCGACGCCACTGGCCGACAGCGCGCGCGGGGTGAACGGGTTGATCGGCGCCTTCAGCTTCGACGGTGCCACCGACAGCGGGTGATAGGCATAGCGGCCGGCGTGCAGCAGCTGCAGGCAGATCTTCGCGCCGTGCTGGTGCGCGGCGGCGGTGAGCTGCCGGTGCGGGCGTACCTCCCAGGGCCAGGACAACTTGCCGCCAAAGGGCTTCAGCCAGCCCACCACGTTCGGTGCGAAGCCGCCGGTGACGATCAGGCCAACGCCGCCCTCGGCGCGTTCGGCGAAGTAGGCCGCCAACCTTGGGAAGTCGCGGGCGCGATCTTCCAGTCCGGTGTGCATCGAGCCCATCAGGACGCGGTTGCGCAGCTGGGTGAAGCCCAGATCCAGCGGGGCGAACAGATGGGGATAGGCGCTTTCGTTGGCTGGCGACATGGTCGATACGCTTGCGTACGGAAGCGCGAAGCGTGCCGCGAAATGGCGGCCGGGGCAAGGGCCGCTGGATCGCGCCTGCAGCGCTGCCCCCGAACTCGGGGGGGCGGTAGTGCCGGCCGCTGGCCGGCATTCGGGTCAACTCAGGGCGATTGTGGTTGTCGGCCTGCGGTCGGCACGACCGGGCGGCGGCCGATCCCGAACCAGCCCAGGGTGACGCCGCACAGCGGGCCGATCAGCAAGGCGAAGGCGAGGGTGCCGAGGCCGACGTTGCCGCCCAGCCACCAGCCCAGCAGCAGCACGCTGCCTTCGATGAGGCTGCGCACCTTCCAGATCGCCCAGCCGGTGCGGGCATGCAGGCCGGTCATGAGGCCATCTCGTGGACCCGGGCCGAGGCGGGCGCCGATGTACAGGCCGGTGGCCAATGCCACCAGCAGCATGCCCGCGCAGAACATCGTCAGTTGCCAGCCAAGGCCGACGGCCGGCGGCAGCAGCCACAGCCCGAACTGCGCGGAGGGACCGATCAGCATCACGTTGAGCACGGTGCCGACGCCCGGCTTCTGCCGCAGCGGCCACCACAGCAGCAGCACCAGTGCGCCAATCACATTGGTGGCCAGGCCAAACGAGAGCGGGGTCTGCGCGGCGATGCCCTGTGACAGCACATCCCACGGCGCCACGCCGATGGCGGCACGGATCATCAGCGAAGCACCAAAGCCGTACAGGAACAGGCCGGTGATCAGTTGCAGCAGGCGCAGGGGCAGGGCGGTGGGCACGGTGGGCTCGGGGGAGAGGAATCTGTTTCCACCGTAATCCCGATTCAGTCACTTCAATAGATACAGATGCCGACCAATCCGCCGCTACAGGCGGAATCTGTAGAGCCGAGATCCTATGTTCGTGGTCAAGCCTGCTGGAAGCAGGCTTGACCCACTTTCAGCATGGCCGGGTCA
>NZ_JAPTFO010000130.1:0-6270 GCF_030985515.1 Stenotrophomonas sp. Sm10 | reverse complement strand
CTATTTGGAATTTTCCACTCCGAGGTTTTGCCATACAGTCTATTGACACCAATCGGACTGACTTTTCGACCATAGTATTCTCTTTTTTCTGGACCAGAAAAATATGGCGGATCGACAATAGCTAAATCAAAATAGTTGTCAGGATATCTTTTTATGACGTCCATACAATCTTCGTGAAGAAATAATTTCATAACATCACCTCATCCCCGACCGTCACCTTTTCATACACGTCCTTCGTAACCACGAACACCCCATAATCACGAATCGTAAGCGTATATAGCTTCCCGTGCCGTCCTTTCTCAAGGACCTTACCGAATATCTCAGCGCCTTGATTATCAGCTTTATAGACGATAATCAGGCGCTTTTCTTCTAGTTTTTTTATGTGGATGCTCTGCCAGATGTTTAATCCAGCAGATAGTAATATCCAGATAGCTATGAATCGTTTCAATTTGTGACCTCCTTACTCTTCTTCATCCATAATTTCATTAAACTGCTCTTCGTTAATAAGTCCACGGTCAATCATTGTTTGGACCGTCAATTCAATTTTTATCAATCTGTTCAATTCTTTGTTAGGCAACGTAGCCATAATAACTTCTTCCATCACTCCACCCCTTTTTTGAAAGCTATATTCAACCATAGATTGTATTTGTGCATTTTACGCTCAATTTTTTTAGGTATATTCCTTTCAAAAACAATAAGCGGACCATCTGTGTCTTCTGTATCTGAGTAATTTATGATTTTATCTTTTGAGTAACAATTTAAAAATTGTTTTCCAAAATGGTTGCGAAAAGATATTTTGAATATTTTCTTTTCTTTGTAACAACTTTTAATCATTATTCGTCTTCTTGATTTGTTTAATGACATAAGTCCACCTCCTCAATCTCAATCCCTGGGCAATCGAACACCCAGCCGAATCCAGCTTCTTCTAGTTGTTTGCGGGTAAGTTTAGAATACGCTCTGCTACTGTAGAAAAAAACAGCATTCTCATCAGGATTGTTCATAATGTACTGACCAGATGCTTTAATCTTAACCAGATACCTCTTCTCTTCATCGACCTCGTAGCCGAATTGGTGCATGTTGACAAGGGTTTGAATAGGTGTATTATCTACGTCGTTTAACCAAAAAGCGAACTTACTATCAATCTTTCCCGACTCGCTTTTTGAAGATAACCAATCCCACACATTGTACTCAAATTCGTCTTTGTGTTCCTCATACCAATCCGCCACAAACTTCTTAACTTTGACTTTTCGCGGTTCGTCTAGTTGTTTCAAGTCTTCTAGAAAAATTTGACGAGCTAGTTCTCCTGTTTTACCATTCCACTTCCCCTCATATCTTTTGTATTTCTCAGTTAATTCCTTAACATTCATCTTCCAACTCCTTTATTTTCTTCCTCAATTCTTTATTCTTTTTCTTCAACAAATCACGCTCCAATGCTCTAATTCGTCTCTTACGTGAATCGCACGGCTTCGAATACTCGATTATCTTCTCTTCGTTTTGCTCGATTGTGCGTTGATAACCTTTTATCAATTCCTTTTTGTCAAATCCCATCCACTATCCTTTGCAATATCTCGTGATACTCATAAATCTCCAGTTCAATTCTGTAATTCTTATTTCCAGACTTGCCACCGTGCATGAATTCAGTCGATACTATCACATTGTAATTATCATCTGTCCAAATCTTTGCGTCCGTCAAACCGTCAAACAAAGCCTTGCTTGTGGGCGACCAGTTCGGTGGGTCATACTTCCTATTTGTCGGAGGATATATCCGAACCTTAACCTTGCAAGGCTTGTCCTCGCTGTAAGGCAATCCAAAGTAATCTCTCAGTACATTGTTGCCCTCATATTCGGCTAACTGCCGTAAGAACTTAGTGATTTTAGCTTTTTGATGAAAGTGAGGTCTGTCGTTTGCGTTGATCATCTGTTTCCTGTTCAACTCAAATTTCAAAATCAATCGTTCTTTCATGTCTTTGTGAACACCTCATTCAGTTCCATAATCTCCTCATTGTTGTTATACGGATCATACGCTAACCGCCCGAAACCTGCTTTATTCGTGCTTGTTGGTGTGTTACCTGTCCATTTCAAATGCAGAAACTTACTGCACGCTCTACAACGAATTGATGAAGGTTTAATCTTAACCATTCTGTGATAACATTCCCCACAAAACGGACACTGCACGTCTACTTTTACTAATTCAGTCATATTTTTCCAATCTATCAAACATTAAAATGGCAAATCATCATCCGAAATATCCATCGGATTTGAATTTCTAGCAAAATTAGGCGATTGCTGATCGTGGTTGTCATCTAATGGTTGACCACCATCTTTCTTAAATTCCATAAGCTGGAAATTCTCAGCCACAACCTCTGTCACATAGACACGTTGACCTTGCTGGTTATCATAAGTACGAGTCTGAATGCGTCCTGTAATTCCAATCAAAGCGCCCTTCTTAGCCCAGTTAGCGAGATTTTCAGCTTGCTTGCGCCACATAACGCAATTGATAAAATCAGCTTCACGCTCTCCATTCTCGCTTTTAAACGGACGATTTACAGCAAGAGTAAATGTAGCAACCGCAATATTAGATTGCGTGTATCTCAGTTCGGCATCTCTTGTAAGTCGCCCTACTAAAACAACGTTATTTATCATTGATTTTACCTCTCTTAGTTTTTAAGTCGGCTGATGCAATCAAAACAAGAAGCATCCACCATCCAGAATTAAAATGAATAGTAAGGTATAAGGAGGTAGCAAGTACCGATAGATTATAGATTAGCCATGCTAAAGCTGTCATGCTGAAACCTCCTCTACTTCTGATACCTTGATTTCATTTGAACCAAACTTTAATAAATCGGTGTATCGTTTCACAAACTCAATAGCGGCCATAAATGAATTTTCTGCATTGATTTCTGACCCCAAATCAAGATCTGCAATTTTACCACTGACATAAAAACATCTCATAAATCTAACTCCTTGCTTTTGCGTGTGAGAGGTCTATTAGCCTCCTCAAACTCTAAAATAAGTTGATACTTTCTAAATCCCACCTAACCCTCCAAAATTTCAAAGCTGATAAAGTTATCCTCAAGCCATTCTTTCAACTGATCAAGCTGAGATTTTCCGCCATGCAATGTCAAACGCAAGTTAATTGTTAAAGGCTCGCTAGAATCAAATTTTGCCACCTCTCTCGCATTATTTTGAGGTTCTGGTGTAATTGTACCCTGCTCCAAAATCTCGCCTGTTTCAGCATCATAAGCCTTGATATTCGCATTAGCATTTTCCTTGGCCAATTGAGCAATTTCTTCAAGTCGTTCAGCTTCTGCTTTTTCTTGAGCCTCTTTCTGCTCTTTGCGTGCAATCTCAGCATCACGATCAGTTTTCATCATCTTGAGGATATCAACAAGACTCTTACCATCTTCAAGATGTCTGATATAGCTGTCAGCTGGTAAATTGTACTCTTGAGCTTGCTCTTGGATAGCTTGCTTGTTGGCCTTATGTTCTTCCAGGGCATCAAATTCTGAAAGCACCAAGGCATCCATTTCATCAAGTGTTGTCTTTTTCAGCTCATACTTGCCTGTTTTAAAATGTTTCTTGAGGCTGTACTCATCGTATTTGTCAGCGAATGTGGATTTTTCAATCCCTGCGACCATACACTTATCCTCAAATGTGGCACGCACGACATCCACGCGCATCAATCGTTCATGTTCATCAATCGCATTAAGTCCTGCTGTGATGTTTGAGATAATATTATCCAATGGCTCAACTGTTTTCTTGTACCACTTCTCAAATTCCTTGTATGGATTATTGATGTTATTTTTGATTTCCTTACGCCGAGTTTCCAACGCCTCTTTTAATTTATTAAGGCGTGTACGCTCATCATAATCAATCTTATAAGTGGATGCTGTCACCTCATAATCTGTGTACTGTGCAACGATTGCTGCAAGTTGTTTCTCCACGCTATCATAATCAACATTGATTACTGCAGGTTGGAAATCTACCTTAATTTCTGTCAAGCTATTAGTTACATCTTTTACCACGTCTTTGTTCTCCTAGTCTGTGTAAATTTTGATTTTACTACCTGATGATGAATGCCCAAAACATAAATTGCCATTATCACAAATTAAGGCAAGTTCTGTTTTGGATAAATTAGGGGTATTCTTATAAATTTCATAAAGTGAATTTCCGTAACTGCCACCAACTCGACCATATACAACATCAACGGTGTCTTGATCTTGTTCATTCATTTTGTCGTAATTCCACTTGTCCTTGATGATATATTTCTCTTTTAACTCTTTTAGAGCTGAAAGATTAGATTTCTGTTTTTGGCTTTCGTTTTCTGTGAAAGCCCATGGCGAATAAATTTTATTTTCTGTCATGTCTTATACTCCTTGTTTTTCGTATGCTTTTTGAATTTGTTTAGTGAGATAGTCCATCACTATGTTATAGCCATCAACTGGTACTTTGTGGAAATCGTCTATTTGATACTTGCTCAATACAAAGTTTGTAACTGTATCAAATGGCGCTCCCTTAATCGTCGCAATTTCTTCAACGTTCTTAATGATTTCTTGATACTGAATGTTATCAATGTACCTCACTTGTTGTTCTTGAGCTTGCTGATTGTTTGGTTTCTGTTGCTGATTATTCTGCCCTTGTTCTTGGCTTTCTTCTACTGGATACTCATCAATATCTTTTTCACCAATCGCAAACAACCCCTGTAAGGCATATTTTCGAGCGTATGAGCTGACTGCGCCTGTCCATTGCGGATCTTGCATTTGTTTAATCTGGCCTTTTTGAGTATTAAATACTGGAACTGGACTCATTTCAGCGTATGCTGTTGATTGGTACCTCTCGTTTCTCTCATCATTAAAAGCTACGGCTGTTGCTTTTACAAAGATTTTTCCAACAAGCTCAACGAGTTCATCAGTTACGATTACAGACCAATCGCTTTTTAACTCTTTGAAAGTTGTATAGATGTCCTCGGCATTTCTAAATGCGTACTTTACATCTTTTGATTTCTTTTTTTCTAATTGCATTTTTTGTTGCAACTCTGGGAAAGTTAAACTTGCCATTTTCCTCCTCCTTTAAAAACTCTGTAATTCCCTTATTTTTTATAAGGATGAGTTTGTTGTTTATTAGTATTTATTATTCTGCTATCGTGTCATCTTCCTGATCCACTTCTTTATCTTCGTTGGTTTCAACTGTGATTTCTAGTCTTGTCATAGCTTCGTCTACTGACTTGCCGTCTAGGATATCCTTGAGCATGTGACTTATATCATGAAATGATTTAGCTCTGGCTCTGCTTTTTTCGCCATCAGGAATCAAGCCGAGGTCTTGCATAAGTAGAAATGCTACGCTTGCATCGTGCATTGCTTTCTGAAGTTGTTTTATTTTCTTGATTGTACGAATTGCTTTAAACATATTGTTCTCCTTTTTCGATTTGTTCTTTCTCTTTGTAGATTGCCAATTGTTGTTTCAGGTTATAAACTTCCTGCTCACAAATAAAGCGACGTATGCGCTCTTCGAGAAGGTCCTTGTTAAGTTCTACCGCTACTACTCTCCAGTCAAGGTTGACTGATTTAATAACACCTTCGAGTCTGAGTTTTAACTTAGTAAGTAACTTCATTAAGCTACACCCTCCTCGTTAGATTGCTTGTTCATGCCTAGAATAATGTCATAGTACGAATGACCAGCAGGGATGATATACCCTGTCAGATCATCAACTTGAGAACCATCTGCCATGATGTTTACAATTCTTGGTTTCCATTGCTCTTTTTTATTTTTCATGTTATAATTTCCTTGAATAATTTTGTTGAGTGCCTGATTGCCGTCAGGTGCTTTTTGCATATCTCGTTTCCGTTCACGAAATAAATTGGTTCTAAACTTAATTTTTCTATTAATTCCCCTTTCTAAAAAACACTAACTCCTTGTTTTTCCCAATAATCTATGTACTCTTGTTGTGCTTGTCCGTTATATCCACAAGCATGGAATGCCAAGCCGTAATTACTATCACTTTCTTTTTTGTCTAACAAAACTTCTAATTCTGATTTGACGAATTTTTTTAACGCTTTTAAATCGCCACATGGATAAAAAAACTCGTACCCATCAATTACTAACTGCCATACCCATCCAAGAGGCGTTTTGTTATAAATGTATTTGATTTCCATTTTCCTACTCCTTTCAAGCCAAAGTCCTATATTAGAATTTTGAAATTTCTCTCTTTTATTTATTTAGAGAAGTAGGACTTGTTGTCTTTTAATATTTATTGTTATTTAATACTTGTTG
>NZ_JAPTFO010000012.1:0-78647 GCF_030985515.1 Stenotrophomonas sp. Sm10 | reverse complement strand
CCCCCCCCCCCCCCCCCCCCCCCCCCCACCCCTCTTTCTCCGGTTGGGTGGGTGTTCGGGCCCCCCCCCCCCCCCCCCACTACCGGGGTGCAGGGCGCAGCCCTGCCAACAAACCCAACCCTCAGAACATCAGGTTGATCATCAACACCACCACGCAGGTGTAGATCAGCGACAACGGTCCGCCGACCCGCCACATCTCGCGCGGGGTGTAATTGGCCGGGCCGGTGATCATCGAAATCACCGGGTTGGAGGCCGTCATCAGGTTGTTGGACGCCGACAGCGCCACGATCAGCGCGAACGCGGTCGGGTTGCCGCCCGCCGCCAGTGCCAGGTTCACCGCGATCGGTACCATCACGATGGTCGCGCCCACATGGCTGATCACCAGCGAGAACGCCGTGGTCAGCAGTGCCAGCGCCACCTCCAGCACCCACACCGGGATGCCGGTGGGCAGCTTGTCGATGGTGTGGCCGGCCACCCATGCCGCCGCACCGCTGGAATCCATCGCCCAGCCGAGCGGAATCAGCCCGGCCATCATGAACACCGTCTTCCAGTTGATCGAGGCATAGGCCTCGTCCATGCGCAGCACGCCGGTCAGCAGCATGCCGGCCACGCCGGTCATCAGCGTCAGCGCGACCGGCAGCTTGCTGGTCAGCGCGATCAGGATGGTCAGCGCGAAGATCGCCATCGCAATCTTGAACTTGTGCGGGCGCTGCTCGCCGGTCGGATAGTCGGTCACCACCACGAAGTCGCGGCTCTTGGCCGCCTGTGCCAGGTCGGTCCAGATGCTGTGGAAGACCAGCATGTCGCCTGCACGCAACTGCACGTCGCGCACGTCCTCGCGGATCACCTGCTTGTCGCGGTTGATCGCCAGCAGGCTGATGCCACGCTCCTTGCGCAGGCGCAGGTCGGCCGCGCTCTTGCCGATCACGTTCGAGGTCGGCGGTACCACCGCCTCGGAAATACCGGCGCGGCTCGGGTTGAACAGGTCACCCAGGTGCTTCAGGCGCGAAGACATGCGCAGGAACTGGTTCTGCGCGAAATCGTTGATCTGCTGGCGCGGGCCCATCGCACCGAGCACGCTGCCTACCCAGATGCGCATCTCCGCCGGCGGCGCCAGGCGGGTGTCATTACCGGTTTTCAGGGCCAGCAGCAGCGGGGCGTCGTGCAGGTTCTCGGCCTCGCCCAGGGTCATGCCCACCAGCGGACTTTCCGCGCTGACCACCAGCTCGAACACATCGCCTTCGATGCCATAGGTCTTGGCGAAGTAGCTCTCGGTGCGTGCTGGGGTGACCCCGTCGTTGACCAGGGTTTCTTCCTCGATCAGCTTGCGGTCGCCGTAGTAGCGGAAGTACAGCAGCGAGGCGATCAGCAGTGCCACGCCAATCGGCAGCGGCGCGAACATGCGCAGCGGCTCGATGGTGGCCAGGCCGGAAGGCAGGTTGTTGTTGGCCGAGGCCAGCAGATCGTTCAGCAGGATCAGCGGCGAATTGCCGACCATGGTCAGCGCACCGCCCATCACGATCGCCGCCGAGATCGGCAGCAGCAGGCGCTGCATCGTCAGCCCGGTGCGCGCTGCCAGTCGCGAGGCGACCGGCAGATACAAGGCCATCACCGACGGGTTCTGCATGAAGGACGAGTTCAGGCCGGCGATGGCGGTGGTCATCATCAGCAGCCGCTGTTCGACGCCGTGGCCGCGCCGCAGCAGCCATGCGGCCAGCCGGTTCAGCGCCCCGGTGCGGTCCAGGCCCGCACCGAGGATGGTGGTGGCGATGATGCTCATCACCGCGTTACCGGAGAAACCGCCGAAGATCTCCTCCGGCGCGATCAGGCCGGTGACACCGAGTACCACCAGCACCACCAGCGCGACCACGTCGGCGCGGATGCGCTCGAACAGGAACATCGCCATCGTGAAGCCGACCAGCCCGAGCACGAGCTTCATGTCGTTGGTCAGCGTCAGCGCGGTATCCATGTGGGGCGCGGCGTCCTCAGGCGATCGTCAGGTGCGGTCGTACAGCAGGTCCCAGACGCCGTGGCCGAGTTTCTGGCCGCGGGTCTCGAAGTGGGTCTGCGGGCGCCAGTCCGGACGCGGCACGCTGCCACGCGGGCCGGCGCGGTTGACCAGGCCGGCAGTCGCGTCAAGCACGTCCCACATCTGCTCGGCGTAGTCTTCCCAGTCGGTGGCGCAGTGCAGGCGGCCACCCGGGCGCAGCTTGCGCACCAGCAGCTCGGCAAATGCCGGCTGCAGCAGGCGGCGCTTGTTGTGGCGCTTCTTGTGCCACGGGTCCGGGAAGTAGATGCGCACTTCATCGAGCGCGCCATCGGCGATCTCGTTCTGCAGCACTTCCACCGCGTCATGGTGGTACAGGCGCACGTGGTCGGCATTGTCCTCAGCCAGCGCGTTCAGCAACCGGCCCACGCCGGGGGCGTGCACTTCGATGCCGATGTAGTCGCGCGACGGATCGTGCTGGGCGGCGAAGCGCAGCGCGGCACCGTTGCCGAAGCCGATTTCCAGCACCTTGTGTGCCGGGCGGCCGAAGGTGGCATCCAGGTCACGCGGCTGGCCGGTGTAGTCGAGGCCGAAGCGCGGCCAGCGTTCGTCGAACGCGCGCTGCTGGGCGGGGGTGAAACGTCCCTGGCGCAACACGAAGCTGCGCACCTCGCGGCGGCCCTCGCTTACGGTGAATGGCTTGGGTGGGGCCTTGGAGCCGGCGCTGTCAAAAGGATTGGTCATCAGCCGATCAGCCCGTCCACCGGAGAGGATGCGCTGGCGTAGCGCTTGCGCGGGATGCGCCCGGCCAGGAAAGCCTCGCGGCCGGCCTCGACTGCCTTGCGCATGGCAGTGGCCATCAGCACCGGGTTGCGCGCACCGGCAATGGCGGTGTTCATCAACACGCCGTCGCAGCCCAGTTCCATCGCGATCGCCGCATCCGACGCGGTGCCCACGCCGGCATCAACAATGATCGGCACCTTGGCGTCTTCGATGATCTGCAGCAGGTTGTACTTGTTCTGGATGCCCAGGCCCGAACCGATCGGCGCGGCCAGCGGCATCACTGCGGCGCAGCCGATCTCTTCCAGGCGCTTGGCCAGGATCGGGTCGTCGGAGGTGTAGACCATCACCTCGAAGCCGTCCTTGACCAGCTGCTCGGCGGCCTTGAGGGTCTGCACCACGTCCGGGTACAGGGTCTTCTGGTCGCCCAGCACTTCCAGCTTGGTCAGGTTGTGGCCGTCCAGCAGCTCACGGGCCAGGCGGCAGGTACGCACCGCGTCTTCGGCGGTGTAGCAGCCAGCGGTGTTGGGCAGGATGGTGAAGCGCTCCGGTGGCAGCACGTCCAGCAGGTTCGGCTCGCCCGGGTTCTGCCCGATGTTGGTGCGGCGGATGGCCACGGTGACGATCTGGGCGCCAGCAGCCTCGGTGGCCAGGCGGGTTTCTTCCAGGTCCTTGAACTTGCCGGTGCCGGTGAGCAGCCGCGAGCCATAGGTCTTGCCGGCGATCACCAGCGAATCGGGGGAGACATGAACGTTCATGGCGCGATTATCGCCTATCCGCCTGAAGATGGGATCACGCAATGGCGTGCCGGCCGTGGATCGGCATGGGTAGTGCCGGCCGCTGGCCGGCAAACCCGGACAGGCCTCAGCCCCCACCCAGCGCGTGCACGATCTCGACAATGTCGCCTTCAGCCAGGACATGCTCGCGATGGCGGCTGCGGCTGACGATCTCGCCGTTGACCTCCACTGCCACCCGGCGCTGCAGCAGTTGCTCGGCCTCGAGCAGGTCGTGAAGGGTCGCCGAGGCGGGCAGGGTGCGGGGGTCGCCGTTGAGCTGGATGTTCATGCCTGCATTGTCGCTTATAGCCCTTCGTGATCGGAACGTTTGCAATTTGATCGGGGCGCCAGCTCCAGCACAGCAGGCTTCGGCGTGCACAGGCGACAATCCATGCGGCGGCGCAGCGTGAGCAAACGGCGGCCCGGTGAAACCATTGACCGTGCGCCGGCGTACGTGTGCCGGATTCCAACCTATTTACCCCACAGGAGTTCCTAGATGCAGCTCAGCAAACACCCGATCCGCTCCCTGATGGCGGCTGCGATCGCACTCGCCGCGCTGCCGGCCATGGCAGGCGAAAGTCCGTATTCCAAGGCCGTGTTCTTCGGCGACAGCCTCACCGACGCCGGCTATTTCCGGCCGCTGCTCGATCCGGGCGTGCAGCCGGTCACCGGCCAGTTCACCACCAACCCGGGTTGGGTGTGGGCACAGCAGGTCGCCAACTACTACGGCCTCAACGGGGGTGCCAACGGCAACGGCCAGAGTGGCGATAACTACGCCGTGGGCGGTGCCCGGGTATCGGTGGACGAGGCCGGTGGCCTGGGCGTGATTCCGTCGCTGAAGTCGCAAGCAACCCGCTACCTTGCCGCGAACGGTGGGAAGGCTGACGGCAACGCCCTGTACACCGTATGGGGAGGCGCCAATGATCTGTTTGCGGCCACCCGTGCGGCGGCAGGTGGCGCGTCGCAGGCCCAGGTGCAGGGCATCATCGGCGCAGCGGTCACCGACCAGATCGCGCTGGTAGGTGCGCTGAAGCAGGCTGGTGCCCAGTACGTGCTGGTACCGAACCTGCCGGATGTGGGCATCACCCCGCAGTTCCGCGGCCCCAATGCCGCCGCCGCCACCGCACTGTCGGCCGGCTACAACAAGGCGCTGTACGGTGGCCTGAAGCAGGCAGGCATCGAGTTCATTCCGCTCGATACCTTCAGCATCCTGCGCGAAGTGACTGCCAATCCGGGCATGTACGGCTTCACCAACGTCACCAGCACCGCCTGCAGGATCGATCCGAACAACTCCACCGCCAGCATCATCGGCTGCAACCCGACCAGTTACGTCAGCCCGGATGCAGCCAACACCTACCTGTTCGCCGACGGCGTGCATCCGACCACCGCCGGCCATCAGCTGCTGGGCCAGTATGCTGTCTCGGTGCTGGAAGGCCCGCGTCTGCAGCAGGTGCTGAGCCACTCGGCCCAGACCATCGGCCGTTCGCGTGCCGACCAGGTCAGCATGCACCTGGGTGGTCGCCCGGCCGATGGCCTGTCCTGGTGGGGCGGCGTGCGCGGTGACCTGCAGCGTTATGACCATGCCGACCTGTACGACGGCCTGGCGCCCGCCGGCCTGTTCGGTATCGACTGGGCACGCGACGGCATGGTGTTCGGCGGCTTCGCCGGCTTCGGCCGCCTCAACGCAGACTTCGGCAACAGCCGTGGCGACTTCACCCAGAAGGACACCACTGCCGGTCTGTTCGCCGGCTGGTATGGTGACCGCATCTGGATCAATGGCCAGGTCAGCTACACCTGGCTGTCCTATGACGTGAACCGCAAGGTCCAGCTGGGCCCGGCCACTCGTGAGCACGGCGGTTCGCCGGACGGCAGCAACCTGACCGCCGCGCTGAACGCCGGCTACGAGTTCGGCACCGAAGGCGGTTTCCGCCACGGCCCGATTGCTTCGGTGATCTGGCAGAAGGTGAAGATCGATGGCTACACCGAAAGCGCTGCGGCCGGCACCCTGGCCACCGCACTGGGCTACGACCGCCAGAACGTCGATTCGACCGTCGGCCGCATCGGCTGGCAGGCCCGCTTCGATGGCGGCACCGTCAAGCCGTACGCGCAGGTGACCTACGACCACGAGTTCGAAGACACCAAGCAGGCCAGCGCATGGCTGCAGACCCTGCCGGAACTGGGCAGCTATCGCGTGCCGGGCCTGAACTTCGACAAGAACTACGCCACCGTGGTGCTGGGTGCCCGTACCGAGCTGTTCGGCCTGCAGAGCAACTTCGGCCTGAGCGCTTCGGCCGGGCAGAAGCGTGCCCAGGACGCGACGCTGTTCGCCAACTTCAGCGGCAGCTTCTAAGCAGAAACCAGGCGGGGCCGGATCCCTTTCGGGAACGAAGGGGATCCGGCCCCGCTCTGATGCGGGGGCACCATTGCGCAACACCAGCCCCAGCGCATAGACTTTCCACCGCAACGCGGGCGTAGCTCAATGGTAGAGCTGTAGCTTCCCAAGCTACTGACGTGGGTTCGATTCCCATCGCCCGCTCCATGTCTCCCAACGGTTTCCAACCGTTCCTAGCGCTCCGCAATATCCAGACCGCTCCGCAATTCGTGGAGGTGGCGGGGCGGATTGCTCTGTTGAGCGTCGTACCAAGCTTGGAACTTCGCGCCGTCATCGGGCCCGGCGAATGTGACCAAGTACCTGGTTTCCTTTCGGGCACCTTCGACTGGCGGCGCGTCAGAGTACGGACCGACTCGCCAATCTGCGTCGACTTGTGTCACGGTGGCATTGCTGCCCGAGGCAGCAATGCCGTGGTTCACTTCCTCAAGCTTGGAAGGTGTGATTAGCAGAGTGTTTTGATGCACCTGCAGGTATTCATCGCTGTTCATGAGCATTGACCTCCGGTTGGGACTTCATGTTGCCTCAACGGGAAATTGCCGTGGTGATGCGGCCTAGGCGGAACCTAGTCGAAAGCATAACGCCCCGACTTTTCTGGTTATAGCGGGTTCACTTTATTTAGTTGGGGTTGCCTTAGACCCTCTCTTCTTCCGGACGTAGATTTCGGTCGTGGTGACCGATGAATGCCCGAGCTGGGCCTGCGCCTCGCGAATGTCCTTTGCCGAATCGGCCTTGTCCGTGCCCGCCTTGGCGCGTAAATCCCGGAACTGGAATTCCCCCTTTGGAATGCCCGCAGCCTTCCTGGCCTTGTCGAACCGGTAGCGCAGGGCCGCACGCCCCAGGGCCAAGCCCTCGTCGTCCACGATCAGCCGCGTGCTGTAGACCTTCTCTCGCCCGTTCGGGCACTTCTCCCCCTTTCGCTTTGCAATGCGCTCGAGCAGCGCAGCCAGCTCGCCTGTGATCTCCATGGTGACGCGGTTGCTGGTCTTCGACTGCTGGATGATGAGTCCGCGCGCTGTAACCTGGCGCACGTCCATGGACCACACGTCGCCAACGCGCTGGCCGGTTAGGTAGGCCAGATCCATGGCGTCGCGCAGAGCTGCGTCGGCATATGCATAGACGGCGCTGAAAGCGTCATCGTCCACGTAAACGTCGCGACCGGCTTCCTTGTTGCGACGAATGCCCTCGCACGGGTTGGGTAGATCGGTGATGCCTTTGCCGCGTGCCCAGTTCCAGATATGCGAGAACAGTGAAACCTCACGGTTCGCGATCACCTTCGCCTTGCGCCAATCCAGATACTGCCGGATGTTGATCGGACGGATGGCTTCAAACGGCGCTGGCGGTGCGTCGAAGTAGCTCAGCAGCGCGGTGATGCAGCGATTGTTGAGGCGCTGGGTGGTGACGGCCTTGGTAGGAACCACCTCGGCGCGGTAGCGATCGGCAACTTGCCGGAAGGTCACGACAGCCGCTGCGGGGATCGTGCTCGCGTGTTCGATCTCGGCCCATCGCTTGATGGCCACGCCGTAGTCGCTGCCGAGGGGTGTTTCGCGCCTCGGCTTTCCGCCGTGGTCATAGTAGTAATGGATAACGCCCGATTTCTGCTTGCGTGGCCTGAACCGGGGGATTGCCCCCGGCTTACTCGGTTTCCGTCCCATTTCAAGCGACCTTGCTGGAAGTCCATGTCGGCGGCGCCTTTGGTGCATGCGCCGTTCCCTCAACACTGGAGCGGAGCACGACCGGCCAGTCGTGCGCGTCCAGGTAGTGCTTGATCCCGTTCTTGCGGAGAAATGCCGCCTGGCGCGCGCGCTGCGGCGTGCGGCACAGGCCGGCGATCTCGTCCCGCGACAAGTACATGTCAGACGGCACTGGCCACCTTGCCTCCGCCTGACATCACCAGGCGCATCTGTACAACGTTGTCGGCAACGGCTGCCGGCGACTGAGCCCGCGCGCTGCGGGCCGGCCGGTTGAGCAGGCGCCACGCTTCGATGGCCTTGCCCGGATCGGCATGCTTGCCGGTCGACCTGCAGGCGCACTCGACCAGGTGGCCACCGCCGGCGGACGCGCAGCGCTTGTCGTGGATGTGGCGCGCGCGGTGGCCGGCGGCGCAGTTCGGCAACCCTTCCGGGTGGCTGATATGTTCCTGAGTCATGTGTCAGCTCCGTTGGAAACGAGGGGAATGGCTCGCGCTACACTGGGGTGCATGAGTCAATATGCGAATTCGACGCATGCGGAGTTGTGGCTCCGCGCCAAGGCTGAGGCGGGCGCTCTGCGACAGAGCGCTGATGTTCAGGACTTGGTATTGGCCAAGAGGCCGACGACGCATTGGCAAAGGCAGCAGATGCGAGCCGCCATGGCTCCTGGCGCTGACCGGTCGCTGGCCGATCTGTTGGATGCACTGGCCAGGCAGGTTCATCACGGTGAGCACCTGGAGGGCGATGCGGCGCAACAGCTTCTGGAGCCGGGCGCGACGCTGCTGACTGTGTTCGGCCCGCGGCTCGCGATTGGGCAGAGGAATGCTCGCCACCATGTAGTTCTGGAAGCGGCAAACCTGGTGCTTCGGACGCGAGCGAAGGAATGGCTCAATGCGGGAAAGCCCGGAGAGACCCGGCATGATCGAGCTATTGCCAGCAATCGCGGCCTGGCGGCCGTGCTGGGCGAGCTTGAGGCGGAGCGGAAGCGCTAGAGCGGCCTTGTTCTTCTGGACCATGTTGTCCTCCTTCAGTTACTGGCCAGCGCAACGCGCAGCTGCGGCCAGGCTGCTTTGTAATCGGCGATGAAATCGGCAGGGAAGCTGGACCGCCAGCCGCATCGGCAGCGGAACTGCTCGCCGTCCCAGGTGGTGCGGGGCATGCCGGCGCTGCAGGACGGTTGCCCGCAATACGGCGTGTAGCCCTCTCGTGTCAGCAGGTTGTTGCGGACGATGCTAGTCATGCGAACAGGTCCAGTTGGGCCGGCAGTGCCGGTGCGCGCGGCGGTGCCGACAGTGGGGCGGGAGCGGCGGCGCGCAAACGCGCGCGCTGAGCGGCGTTGAAAGAGAACCAGTAGCCAAGGCCATTCCTCCGCGCTCGCGCCTCGCTGAGGAAGACGCGCGCTGTGTGCTTGGCCTGTGCAGCGGTGAGCAGCTGGTCAGCCATGGGCCGGCTCCTGTGTCCGAGATCCAGCGATTCGCTGGATAAGGCGAAATGTGTCCGCTACGCTGGCTTCTTTCGAAACCACTGTGAGAATGCGATGACCTACAAGGAAATTCCGAACAAGAGTTTTGATGATGTCTATCGCGGGGCTAAGTACTCCGTGACCGCAGCTCTTGTACCAGTCATGGGTGGCCCTGATGACGGGAAGTATCAGGGCGTGTATCGAATTAATGGAGCGCCTAGCGCTGGCACCCGCTGCTTCGCAAAGCTCGATAGCATCGAGTTGGCTATTGCCGATGCCGACAAGTCGGCCAAACAAGAGATCGACCGCCGGCTCGATTCGACCGAGGGGTAAGGCAGCTCGCTGGCGGCGGCGCGCTTCATCCATTGCGCACCGCCGTATCAGTTGTTACCGCCTTGATCGACGTCGGTCCGACAATGCGGATACCGTGCTTGCTCAAGACGCGGTGCAGTTGGCCGAGCGCATCTTCCGTCGCCTGCTGGTACACCTGATCAAGCTTGCAGCCCTCACCCCATGTCCCGGTGCGCACCTCCACGGTGACCCGCACCAAGGCGGATGTGGACGTGCGGATGACTGGCTCAGCCATTGCCCACCGCCTGACCGTCGATCTTGGACAGCACCTCCTCCATGACGGCGATCCCCTCGCGGTAGATACGCACGTCGTTGTTGTAGTCGTGCTCGCCCTTGGTCTCAATCTCGCGGGTTCCAGGTGCGCCAGGATCGGCGGGCAGGTGCGAACGCCACTGCTCAATCCGTCGCTGCAACAGTGCACGCATCGCGTCCAGGTCCACGGCCTGTGCGGGGGTGGCATAGAGCGGCTTGGTGAACTGTCCGTCGCGCGTGAGGCGTGCCGGCAGGTACGCGCCGCCGTCTCCAGGTACGCGGTCCTTGTGAGCCGCCAGCTGGCCGGGACTGACCCAGATCACCGGCTCCCCAACCGGCTGGCGGGCGGCATAGGAAACCACTCGCTTTCCAGCATTGGCAGCGGCATCCGCTTCGTCCTGGCGCTGGGTAATCTGCCCATAGGTGCCGTGGTCAATCCACCAGCATGGCGGCGCATCCCCCTGACCAACCGGCTGGCGGGCGGCTACTTCGCGCAGCGCTTCAACCCGATCATGCAGAGACTCGGGTAGGTCGACCACTACCGGCTGGCGGGCGGCGAGTGCTGCGTCGAGTGCGAGGATCGCGGATCTCAGAGATTGAGCTTCATGCGCCCGCATGCCGCTAAGGATGTCGCTCATCAAGGCGCGGTCGTGTGCGGCATTCGCTATGACCATCGCTGCTTCAACCAGCGCATCCCCCTGACCACCCGGGGAGGGCTGGGCGGAGAGGGCGGCTTGCCATGCGGCCCATGCGATTTCGTAGGGGAAGGCGGAGCCTTCAAGCGGGCGAGCGGCATCCCACCATGCTTTGAATCGCGCCCGCTCGGCCTGATCCCCCAGCCTCACCATCCCACCGGGCTGCACGTCCGCCAGGGTTGTCTTGTCGTTACTCATGCCTGCATGTCCTTGCTGTTGGTGGAGCGCGCGCCGCGCGCCCTGGCTTCAAGTTGTTCGGCCACGCCGAGGTAGTAGGCGTGCCGTTCCAGACGGATCGATTCGGGGAACTGGAAGTGTTTCAGCGACTCTTCCGCCTGCACGCGCCAAGCGGCTGCCTCGCGCGCTGGGTCGTCGTCGAAAATGTCCATCTGGACGGGCTTGGCCATGGGTCAGTGCTTGTCGACGGCGCGGTGACGGCTGTAGCCCATGCCTTCGATGGGGATCCCGCACCAGGTGAGAGTTGCGCCGGGGATGGGCTCTGGCTTTGCTTCGCGCCATGGGCGCTTGGACCCCGCCTTGCGCTCTTCCTGCCACGCGGCCTTTGCTTGGTCGCGGTGTGGCTTCTGCATGCGCGCGAGGATCCGGCGCACGCAGTGCTTCAGGTCTGAAGCCTGCAGGACGATGCGCGGTGGCTGCTGGCCCTTGGCGGTGGTATAGCCCTCAACGAACCCGGCGACCTGCTCGCGGATCAGTTCAACTCGGGGCAGTTCGCCGTTCTCCTTCTTGGCGAACTCGGGCTCGTGCTGGAAATCGACAACGACGGAATCGGTCATGGCGGATCTCTGGGGAATAGGTTGCCGGCTGTGTGGAAGTCCTGCCGGCGTGGGAGGCCGGATGCGCCGGCCGGGCGGTTGCTCAGTGGGTGTCGTCAGCAATCAGCGGCGCGCGCTGTCGTTCATCGCTGCGGCGCTGCATCTCAGCCTTGAACGCCGGCCAGCTGGTGTGGAGGTCTTCCCAGCAGCGCCATGCGAAGAACACGGCGCCGATGGCGCAGGCGAGGGCGACGGCGTCCAGCTGGTTGCGTAGGGCCCAAGCGAGCAGGGCGAGGAGCAGTCCGACGGCGACGGCGCAGAAGAAGGGCAGGGCCAGGTGGCGCATTACTCGGCCCCGCACAGGAAGCCCGGGCTGGCTTCTTCCAGCCAGGTCCGCATGGTCGTCATCTCGCCGGTCGGCTGTTCGTCTTCGCCGAATTCGGGGATCGACCGATCCAACTCTGTGGCGGACACCTCGCGTGGGTAGCCGTCATCGCAGGGATCGCCCACGTCTTCCTCATACAGACGCGCGGCCTGTTCGGGCGTCTCAGCGGCGTAGATGGTCGGCATGTCGTCGACGTAGAAGGCCTTCAGCTGGGTCATGGGGATTGCTCCTGGCGGGGTGATGGGCGGGATGCCGACGGCCATGGCGGCGAAGAAGTCGTGATCGGTCATGCCGGCATGCTCCGGGTGTCGTACGCCCGTATGGCGTAGCCGATCGCATAGAGGCGCCAGTAGAAGTGGAAGGTGTAGTCCTGCAGCTGGTTGCCGTACTCCCAGGCATCCGTGAATCGGAAGCGCGCGAAGGGCTCATCCTTGCTCGGCTCAAACCGATCCATTGCGCCAATCGCCTCTGCGACGGATTCATCGCCGCGGTAAAGAACCTCAACCTGCAGTTCTTCCCAGAGCTGCGGTGCCCATGCCGGCTCGCCGTCGTCGTCATCGCGGTGTTCATCGATGAACTCGTCGAATCGCTGTTTAACCAGTGCTTCGAACAGATCGGCGCAGAACTCGCGCTTGTCCCCGTCATTGGCGACGCACTTCTCGGACCAGTAGCCTGGGTTGATGCGTAGCTGCCCGGATTCGCCGCCGTCAGCCTTCCACCGGAAGAACTCGAACATGTCGTGGAGACGGGTGAACATGGAATCGCCCATGTCGCCAGTGATCGCGAGGTATCCGGGCCAAGTGACAACGTCGAACGAGAATGCATAGCTGCCCGGGCGCTTGAACCGGAGATGGCGATAGACGCCGTTGTCCAGCAGGACCTCCATCTGGTGCTCGGCAGTGTCCTTCTCGAATCGCGCGAGGGCTTTCGCGCGCGCATCGGTCCTGGCGCTCATGCAGCACCTGCCTGTGCGCGCGCTGCGCTCCGCACGGCGGCGACAGCACCTGCAGCGCTCTGGCCGTGCCGCAGGACGGCATTGGCGGCGACGCTGGCGGCGGCGATGACCTGATTGGGGAGGAGGCCCCATCGGCGCCCGGCGCGGGCGACGATGCCAGCGGCGGCTGCGGCGCGCTGGGCGTTGGAATGGGGGGCGATGACGGCGCTCATGCTGCAGCCGCCTGCGGAATGCCGCGGTCGATGGAGGCGCCCTGTTCGATCTGATCGGCCTGGAGGATCAAGTACTCGGCGATCTTCCTGGCCTCAAACGGGCTCAGGCTGACCAGGGCGTCGCCGATCTGGACGACAACGGTGCCGGCGTGGGGTCGGGATTCGACGCGGGCTGCGCCTCGGCTGGTGGTGGTGATCGCGGCCATGGCTCAGCACTCCTGGCCGAACAGGCGCTGGCCGAAGCCGATGCCTGCACCGACGGCGAGTGCGCCGAGGGCGTAGATGGTGATGATCAGTGCCCACAGGGGTCGTTTACGGCGCTGCATGGAGGTCTCCGGGAGGTATTCGCGTTTCGGTCGGCCGCAGCTATGCTTCGGCCATGCAATGGACGAACTGGCTGACGCTAGGGATTGCGCTGCTGGGCCTGGTGCTTGGCTTGTTCAACGCCGTGTGGCTGATCCGCAAGGACACGGTGCGGCTGAAGGTTCGCTTCGCGACTATCTACCTGCCGCGCACCGATGTCTGGACGGGAGCTGTCGAGGTGATCAACGCCGGCTATCTGCCGGTGACTATCACCGAAGTTGCCTTCCACTTTGGCCGACGATCCAAGACGCGCGCCGCAGTGATTACAGATCTCCTGCAACGAACCCCGCTTCCCCACCGACTGGAGCCCCGGGCGGCTATCAGCATTGCTGCAAGCCCGGAAATCCTTGCCAGCATTGACGCTGGACGCTTCGGATGGTGCAGCGCCGCTACGGCCTGCCAGACCCGCGTCTACGCCAAGATCAAGTGGAAGAAGCGATGAGAACTGAAGGGTCTCGCCGGGCTTGAGCGGGATCACCCGGATACGGGTGCGCAGATGATTGATCCGGAACACCACGTACGCGTTGAGGGCCACGCCGATGCCGGCGATGGCGAGTGCTGCGTGCTCCAGGGTGATCGGGGCCATGCTGGGATCTCCTGCCGCCGGCCCCGGGATGGGGCTTGATGGGCGGCTTGGAGATAGAATTACCAAACGGTAATCTGCAGTCAATACCAAAAGGTAAATTTCTTTCCCGCATCGTGAACGAATGTGGATTCGTTCATTTTTTCGCAGATCACCCATGATGACGAGGAAGTGAAGGGCCTGCGACAATTGCCCAGCCGCGCGAGGCAGTAGAGCGCGAGGCGACTCAAGACAAACAGGGGGACAAGGATGAACAAGATTTTTGCGGGCGCACTGCTCGCGTTTACGCTCACTGGCTGCGCTACGCATAAGGAGTGGTCTGCAACCGGTGGAAGTCGCGCCGACGGTGTAGTCCGTTTGTCATTCGAGCACGGCGCTTTCGAGAAGCCCGTTCTCGACGAATCGCAGGCTCTTTCTCTTGCGACCAAGCGGTGCGCTACCTGGGGATACACAGGAGCAGAAGCCTTCGGAGGTACTACATCCCAGTGCAACATGGGCGGTGGTTTCGGCGGTTGCGATCGCTTCCTGGTCACCAAGGAATACCAGTGCACCGGCCAAGGCAACGGGCAGGTTCCTTCGGTCCAAGTGCCGGCGAACTCAGGTGATGGCGCTTCAGTGCCAGTCGGCAAGAAGTGGTTCTAACGAAAAGCCCCGCCGATGCGGGGCTCTTCTTTTGCTAGAACTTGCGGAGTCCAGCGTGTATTAGGGCCTTGCCTAGAACGACAAGGTCACCAGTGTCTGGCTTATAGGCAGGGAAGTCGGTGTTGACGCTGACTACATAGAGGCCGTCACCACGCTTCTGGAGCATCTTGATCTGCGTTTCTCCGCCCACGTTGATGAGGTAGTAATCGTCTCCGTCGAAGTAGTCGCAGCTTGTGTCGATCCAGACAATGTCCCCGTCTTCCAGCTTCGGCCGCATCGAGGGGCCGCGCCCGGTGATAATCTGGATTCGCCCAGGGCGGGGTAGATATCCCAGCTTCCTGCGAACCTCCCACTCCGCAACCTCAATCGTCTTGATTACCTCTGGGAAGTCCTGGTTGACCATCCCTGCACCCATTCCAGCACCCCCTTCGAACAAGTCGAAGCGAACGTAGCCGGAGGCGGTCTCAGTGGTAGAGACTGGCGTGACCACTGTCACGCTCGCTTCCTCGCTGAGGTATCCCGCCGGCATGCCAGCGGCAGCCTCTAGGCTTGCAGCCCGCCTCTCTCCGAAAGACTTGTTCTTCAGCAGCCCGGAGAGTTCGCCTTGGTTGATCCCGGTCGCTTGGACAAACGCCGCCTGCACGCCCTTGTGACGCTCGTCAATCCACTGCTTCAGGCGCTTCCTACGCAGAGCCACTGCCGCGGTATCTGTCTTCATGCCCGAATTTTCAGTTACCGAAAGGTAATTTACCAAACGGTATTGACAAAGAATTACCGTATGGTAATTTTTTCGCATGGAGACCCTTCGCTCATACCTGTCCACCCTGATCCCCGCCGAACAGGCTGAGTTCGCCACGCGCGCTGGAACAACCATCGGTTACCTGCGCAAGGCCCTGAGCAAAGGCCAGCGGTTCGATGGCGCCCTGGTTCGGCGCCTGTCGCTGGAAAGCGCCGGATCGGTGTCGCTGACCGACCTGCGTCCGGATATCTGGCCGGGCGACGACAAGCCGCAGCCGACGGTGGTTGATCAGATCCGTGGCGAGGTGGACTGCCGCATGAGCAAGCGCGCGCTGCGCGCGAAGCTGGGCGTGGCGAACGACAGGCTTCTGGCCAAGGTTCTGAAGCTGCCGACCGAGCAGGTTGAGGGCTGGCCGGAAGACGGCGCCTTGCCGGCGCTGCCGGAGATCCAGCGTCTGCTGGGTGTGCAGGAACAACCGCAGGCGCAGCCGGCGCCGCACGACCCCGACGAGAACCGTTACGCCCCCCTGGAGGTTGCCTGATATGCGCGCGCTGAAACAGCGCCTGGCGATCCATCGTCGCCAGCGCGCCTTCCAACAGTGGGACCAGCTGGCGATCAGCCTGGCCCTCGGTGTGCCGGTCAGTGCTGTGGAGACCCGGCGCTGGTCGGAGGGTTCCGTTCCAGATGCTCTGCGAGCGTCAGCATTCGCTGTCCCAGTTCGCGAAGTTGAACTGAGGTCAGCGCGTAGTTGGGGCTCGAATGAGCTTGCGCAACTTTCTCTGTCGGGCTCACCAGGTACTTCAGCGTGAAGAAGCCGATCCCGTACTGCGTGACCACACCGCTGTCCCAGCCGGCCACCGGTGCCAGCGGCTTCTGCTCCTGTGAATCGTCCATGTCGCCCTCCTTGCGGGCTGTTCGTGTGGAAACGCCAGCGTAGCGCAAGGAGGGCGACGCCCGTCGTCCGTGAGTTGTTGATCTCCATAGCGGCCATGTTGCCGCGCAACAGAGTACCCGTCATGAAGCCCAAGCCCCATTTCCTGCCTAAGCGCCAGACGGTGATCTACGGATTCACCGAGCAGATGTTGCGCGAAACCGGCTCCAACCGCCGCAGCTTCGCCATGGCGGTGGCTGACACGTATCTCTCATTGCTCGGTGAAGACGACCGCGAGGTGCCGTTCCGCATCACCTTGGGCGGCGACGGCGATGCCGACAAGAAGCACAACGGTCAGATTCTCGGACGCTACCTCGATGGTGTGGTGAAGACGCTGCCAGCCGATCTGGAAGACGCCTGGGTGATGAGCCTGCCGGAGCCTTACCGAAGCAACTGCGAGCGGGAACTCTCTCGCCGGCGCGGAATCCTGCCGATCCGCATCGACGCGATCGACACCGCCGCGGACACCGTCGGTATTGGCCAGCTGATGAAGGACTTCGGTGACCTCTGCGCCGCGATCAGCCCGGCAGTGGCAGATGGCGTGATCGATGAGAAGGACCGCCCGCACGGGCACAAGATCATCAACGAGTCGGATGACCTGCTCATCAGCGCTCTGACCTTCCGCAAGGCGGTAATCCGCGCCATGGGCCTGGAGCAGGCCGTATGAGCAATCTCGCCCGCGCCACCGATATCGACACCAGCCACGCAGCCGGCGCGCACGTGGTCAGCAGCGGCCTGCAGGCCGTACAGCAGGACAAGGCCGCCCGTGCGGTCACACAGAACCCTGGCATGACCAGCCATGAGCTGGCGCAGGCGACCGGCTTGGACCGCTACATGCTGGCACGCCGGTTGCCGGAGCTCATCAAGGAAGGGCGCGTGTATCGCGGCCAGAGCAGGCGCTGCAAGGTCAGTGACCGTTCGGCGTGCACCTGGTGGCCGGTGGCTCCGGGTCAGAACCTGTCGCTGGGGATCTGACGTGAGCGCACGAGTTACAGGCATGGTCTTCGACCGCTACCCGAACGGCGGCGGCGAGATGCTGCTGGCCCTGGCGCTGGCAGACCACGCGCACGACGACGGTACGCACATCTTCCCGTCGATCGCACGGCTGGCCGAGAAGACCCGGCAGTCAGAGCGTTCGGTGCAGTACCAGCTGCGCCGCATGGAGCAATCCGGCTGGCTGCTGCTGGTGAACGCCGGCATCGGTGGCCGTCGCAGCGGGTTCGGTGAGGGCGGCCGTACCCGTCAGTACCGGATCAACCCCGAATGGATGAAGGGTGCAGAAATTGCACCCTTTGCAAAGGGTGCAAAAAAGGCCTCCGAAGGGTGCAAAACGGCGCAGGAAAGGGTGCAAAACAGCGTCGAAAAGGGTGCAACAGCTATTGCACCCGAACCAAGAGCAACCAAAAGCAACCAAGAGCAACCCTCACACCGCGAGTGTGAGCGCGAGGCCGATCCGCTGGCGCTGACCGGCGAGCAGATCGACCGCGAACTGGCCGGGTTCGGCAGCACGCCGCCAAGCGTCGACCGCGAGCAGCTGGCCCGGTTCGTCAGGCACCGCGCCGCGATTCGCCGCCCGCTGTCGGTCCAGGGCTGGCTGCAGGTCCGCCAGCAGCTGCTGGACCTGATCGCCGCCGGCCACGACCCGAACGAATCCCTGAAGCAGACGATGGCCGCCGGCCTGTCGCTGCCCGTGATCCCTGTCGCCCAGCCATCCGCAGGAGCAACCCATGCAAGCCCTCAACACGGTTCTGCCGACCGCACCGAGCAGCTCGAACAGCAGTTCTACGCCCAACGCCGAGGCGGTGGCCACGGTGGCGGCGCTGGGTTCGAGCCAGGCGATGTCGTCGACGCCGAGTTTGCCGTCGTCGGCTGAGCCGCTGAGCGAGTCGCAGTCGGCCTACCTGTGGGAATTCTGGAAGCAGATGACGGCCATGTTCCCGGGCAAGTGGGAGCGCGAGAACGGCGCTGCGCCGTTCAAGAAGGACGGCAGCCTGACCATCGCGGCCGGCACGTGGTTCCAGGTGCTGAAGGGCCGCAGCAGGGCACAGCACGCGCGTGGCATGGCCTGCTGCCTGACCGAGGGCCGCGAGTGGCCGCCGAACCCGCCGAGGTTCCTGACGATGTGCCTGGACATTCCGGTCATGGCGGCCGTGGAGCGAGAGATGGCGCCGGGCCGGCCGCAGAGCGGCTTCACCGTGCTGGTGCGTTCGCTGCTGGACCTGCACGTCTACGCATCGGCCGACCACGGATCGCAGCAGCGGCGGATGCTGGAGGAGGCCTACACGCGCGCTGTGCAGCACGTCGTGGATGGCAAGCCGGTGCCGGAACCGGTGCTGGCTATCGAGCAGGAGAAGCACGGCGTGCGGCCGGTGCGTGATCGGGAATCGGCGCGCGCTGCGATGGAGCGAGCTGCGGCCGAGCTGGACTTCGATGGTGACTGAAGCGGAGCTGGCCCATGCCGAGCAGGCCGGCCGCTGGGCGCGGTGCGCCTGCCGCCGCCGGGAGTCAGCGCCACGGTACGAGATGGGGATCGATGGCCTGACGCGGCGGCGCCGCTGGCAGGCCGGGTGGGACAAGCAGGACCAGGAACTGAGCGCGGCACGCCGCAGCACGACGAGGAACAGACGCTGATGGACTTTTCCAACTACAGCACGCGCAGCAGGTTCGCCAAGGAGATCAACGCCGGTTACTCCGCGCGGCTCAACGGCCAGCGCCTGAGCGACAACCCGCACCTGGTGTGGATCGAATGCGAGACCGAGGACGGCACCAACCGCCGCGCCGGCCCGCTGAGCGAGAAGGCGGAAGCCTGGCAGCACGGCTGGCGCCTGGCCGACGAGGCCGCGCGCTGATGTGGTCGAAGGCACCTCCGCCGACGAAGGAAGAAGCGGCTCGTATCGAGCTGGCCAAGACCGGCCCCTGCATGGCCTGTCTGTCGCTCCAGGTGCAGAACCTGCTGGAGTCGGACCTGGTGGTCTATGGCTGCGACTACAACCACGGCAAGAGCGGGAACCTGCGGCGCGGCCACATGTTCGGCTACGCGCTCTGCAAGTGGCACCACATGCGGCATCCGATGGAGGGAAACACCTTCGCGACGATGCGCCAGATCTACGGCCCGAGCCTGATGGATGGCTCGCGCACCTTCCATGAGACGTACGGCTCCGACGACGAGCTGATCGCGAATCAGACCTACGTGAACGAACTGAGGGTATGACGATGATGGACAGGAGCAAGACATACGCCGGCCGCTCGAGAGCTCTGTTCGAAGCCGCTCCCGGCCTGCAGATCACCGGAGTCCAGGTAGCCGACCGTCTGGGCGTGGTGGGCCACGTCGAGCGGGGCAAGGTCCGCCGCACACTGCTGGATCTGGTCGACGCGGGCTACCTGCGCAAGATCGGGGAGGGCAGGACCGGGGTCTATGAGCGCACCGGCGCCGAGATGCGGCGACTGCCAATGAGCCCGGAGCGCCGAAGGGAGCGGGATCGGGAGATCGCCAAGGCGTACAAGGAGCGCCTGCGGGCCGCCGAGTCCGCTGGGCCGCGAGCGCCGGACAAGATGACCATCCACCGAGCGCGTGTGGCGCTCCTGGCGGACCTGGCCCCGGCGAAGCCGTGGGGGAAGGAGAAGGCGGGCCAGCGGCCGGCCGAGACGGTGGAGCAGTTCGTTGCGCGCGGCGGGCAGGTGCAGCGCCTGGCGGCCAGCTGGGAGCAGGCAGCATGAGCGCCCCGTCACGCGTGTGGGTTGTGCTGAACGCGAAGGGTCGAGCGTTCGCTTTGGCAACGTCGGAGCCGGGCAGCCAGGTGTTCAAGGATGGCGAGAGGGCCATCCCTTACTGCCCCGCCGCAGCTGCCGTCGACTGGAAGCCAATCGCTGGCGCGCCGGAGGATGGGCGGCGGCTGATGCTGTGGGACTCGGTGAGCAAGCGGCCGGTATTCGGGAGCTGGCGGGGTGACAACCCCAAGATCACGCACTATGCGGCCGAGCCGGCCGGCCCGGAGGTGGGCTGATGGACGCCATCGAGAAGCGGGCGCGGGAGCTGCTGGCCAGTTGCCTGGACGAGTGGGGTCACCACCAGGAAGCCGAGAACGTTCGGGGTGGTGAAGACCTGGAGAGCTACGAGCTTGAGCTGCGCCTCATTGGCCAGCTGCTGCGCTTCGGGTTCGAAACTGGAAGTGGACGCGAAGCTGTGGCCCTCACGCCGCCCGAGGGCTACGTCCTGGTTGATGCCAAGAAGCTGGGCGCGGTCAGGGTTGCCCGACTGGCGATACTGCAGAAGCAGGCTGAAGCCGAACAGAAGGACGAACCGCACGACGCCTCAATGTGGGCCGAATGTGCAGCCGATCTCGACGCGATCGCGCCGCGAGACATGCAATCAGCTCGCCCGCAGGTGAAGCCGTGATGCCCTTGGATCGCCGCCTGCAGGCGGTGGTGCTTTCGGTCGCCCTCGCGAAGCGCATGTACTGGCCGCCCACGCAGAGCGGTAGGCACTCGGAGGCGAGGAGGCTTCACGCTGCCGCGCGCCGTGCGAAAGGTGCACGCCGGTGAACATCAACTCTCCTCAGGAGGCCCTATGAGCCCCAAATCCACTGAGCAGCATTCCAGCCGCGAGCCTGGCTGGCCCGAGTGGGGCCGCCAGAACATCACGCTCACGGCCGCCTTGCGGATGGTCCGGATGTACGGCGACCGCATCCCGTCGGTTGCCCAGCTTCGGGCGGACTTCGGCGTCAGCAGGGCAACGGCGTTCCGGTGGCGAGCTGCCTTTCGCGAGGCGATGGGGCATCGCGAGGTCGCCCATGCAGGCTGACCGCGCGCTGGAACTGGTTCTGCCCTGGCCGAGCAAGGATCTGTCTCCGAATGGCCGGGTGCACTGGAGCCGGAAGGCCAAGGCCACGAAGCACGCCCGGCAGACGGCGGTGGTGCTGGCGCACGAGGCTGGATGGCGCACGCTGCAGCTGCCCGCGGGGAAGCTGCACCTGTGGGTGAGCTTCCACCAGGCGCCGGGGAAGGCGCTGCCGGACGACGACAACATGCTGGGGCGGTTCAAGGCGTACCGGGACGGCATCGCCCAGGTGCTGGGCATTGACGACAAGCGGTTCATCAGCCACCCGGTTGTGAGCAGCGAGCGCCGGCCGGGCGGCCAGGTGGTGGTGCGGATTACGGGTGGGCCGGCGGCGGCCGGCGAATCAACGACAGGGGAACGGGCATGAATCCACGAGAGACGATGGCGCGGCTGGGGCCGAGCACGGTGAAGTTCGACATCGGCCGGGGAGGTGGGAAGCCCGACCTGACGAACCAGGATATTGCCGCGGCGCTGGGCATGGTGCCGGCCGGGCTGGGCCGGGAGCTGCTGGAGGCGTGCTGGTGGCCGGATGGCGCCGCGCTGCGCCGGCACAAGCTGCGGGACGCTGTAATCGCGCTGGTTACGCCGGAGCTGCAGCGCCAGCAGCGTCGGCTGGCTGAGGCCCGGACGGATCTCGGCCTGGCCGAGGTGTGCATCGGTTGGGGCGGCGCGGCGACGGCGGAGCAGCGGGCGAACCGCGATGCGGCCCAGCAGCGGCTGGGGCGGGTGAAGGCGCAATGCTGGCCGATCAGCACCCTGGAGTCGCTGCCGACACTGGCCATGGCGGTGATCAGCGAGATCGCGCACCGACCGCACTGCGGCAGCTGCGAGGGTAGGGGTCAGTCGGTGTCGGGCGAGCTGCTGATGACCTGCAAGTTGTGCGGTGGGTCCGGGTTGGGCCAGGTCAGCGACCGCCGGCGCGCGGCGGCAATCGGGCGGGATGAATCCACCTACCGTTCGAAGTGGCGCGGCGTTTACGAGTGGTTGCTGCAGCGTATGACCGAGGCAGAGCAGGAGGCTTGCTGGGCGATGTCCAGCGCCTTGAGCAGAGCAGCGTGATGTTAAATGGTTAGAATCAGGTGAAAGCGCGCCATTCCGGCGCGCTGATCATGGAGGAAAGCATGAAGTTCACCGAAGAGCAGCGGTTGATCGTAATGATGCTCGCCGATATTCAGAAGGCTCTGAAGGTACAAGGCCAGCTAGATCAGAACCTGGTGCTCACGGCTGCTATGGACCGGCAAGAGTTCGCGATTGGCTACAAGTACGACCACATTTTTGGGACGGCCAATGTTCCGTCAGACTTCCATTTCGTAGTCGACGTCCTGGAAATGTGGTCTGTGCTTGAGGAGGCTATCGAGAATCTCGACATCAACGAGAAGAGCGTTCTCGAGGCCGCTGCGGGTGAACCAGCGGCGAGGGCGCGGTTCACTGGCTTTGACGGCAATCAAGAGGCGACGCTAAGAAGCTATGCCAATTTGCTTGTGAATACCCTCGGTGATTTCGCACAGTTCACGGGGCGAACGCTTAATTCTCACAAGCCAATGAGGGATCGTTACGAACGGATGCTGGTCATCTTTAAGCCTATCCTTCTAGCCTTGGACGGACAGCGTTACATGAACCCGTCGGAAATTGCGGCTGTGTTCAGCGCGACATGACTGCGGGAGTGACACTCCCGCACTTTTAGGGGTAGCTTTACTACCATCGCGCACGACCCGACCCCGGCCATCTAGCCGGGGTTTTCATTTTCGGACCTGCCATGATCTTGACCGCCTCGACAATCCAGCAGGCGGTTGGCTGCAGTGCCGCCGTCGCCGCCCAGTGGGCGCAGCCCCTGTCCGAAGCCTGCACGGCGTTCGGCATCAGCACCCCGAAGCGGGCGGCTGCGTTCCTGGCGCAGGTGGGGCATGAGTCCCTCAGCCTTGGCAGGACCGTCGAAAACCTGAACTACGGTGCGCAAGGCATGGCCGATACCTGGCCCAGCCGCTACGCCGTGGATCCCAAGGCCAAGCCGAGGAAGCCGAACGATTTGGCGCGCGCGCTGGAGCGGAAGCCGGTAGCGATCGGCAACAACGCATATGCCAACCGCCTGGGCAACGGCTCCGAGGCGAGCGGCGATGGCTACCGATTCCGTGGCCGTGGCCCGATCCAGAACACTGGCCGCGCCAACTATGCCGCGATCCGGGACGCACTGCGTGCCAAGGGCATCAAAGGCGTGCCGGACTTCGAGTCCCAGCCCGAGGCGCTGGAGCAGCCCAAGTGGGGCGCGCTGGCGGCCGGTGCCTTCTGGGATGCCCGATCCCTGAACAAGCTGGCTGACGCCAGCCGATTTGAAGAGATCACCGAACGAGTGAACGGCGGCCAGACCGGTGCCGCTGATCGCAGGGCGCGCTATGCGCGCGCGCTGAAGGCGCTTGGAGCATGACGGCGAAGAAAAAGGCCCCCAAGCTCTCGCCGGTGAATCAGCTGCAGGGCGTGCTGGTGGTACTGGAGAACCAGAAAGCAAAGAGCCCGACTGCGGAGCTGCTGCTGGCAATCCGCGAGATGGTCAGCGACACGCTTGCGGTGCTCCAGGAGCCAGACCCCACGAAGCAGCGCATTGCGTTCGTGCTTCTCGCGGTCCAGCAGTCCACACAGGTGGCGGTGAAGGTAGTGCGCGGTAAGCGCCTCACCCGCGTGACCATCGTTGACCAGCCTCTGTACCACTGGGCGCTGGAGGAAATTCATTCACTTGCAGGTGCCGCATGACCTTCGCGACCCGAAACGTTGGCGCCGCACGCGTCGGCATCGCCGTTCTGGTGCTGTTCCTGGTCGGCATGGCCATGGCTGCTCTTGTCTCCATCTCGATACCGGAAGCCAACAAGGATTCGTTCGGCATGCTGATCGGCGGCCTGAACAACGCCACCGGCATGGTAATTGGCTACTTCTTCGGTATGACCCGTAGGGGCAACGGAGCCTGACATGAAGATTCGCACGAACGGGTCGTTGGCCCACTTCAAGCAAGACCTGCGGCCGGCGCATGGGCCGCAGTCCTGGCCGTGGTGGAGACTGTTCGGCCTGAGCCTCGTGCGGCTGGAGATCTGCGCGCCTTCCACTGGCTATCGCCTCTGGCTGTATACCCGATGGGGCGCTGCTTATGGCGACCTGGTCTTCGACCGCAGGCCCGTGTCCGCATGAATCGGACTCTGATTGCAGTACTGGCCTTCGTAGCCTGGTCGATCGGTATGTTCGGCGCTGGTTGGGCGTGGCGCAGTGATCGTGCCGAGGGCGCCGAAGCCAGGCGGCAGGCCGGCGCCAGCGATGCCCAGGTTCAGCAGGTCAACCAGACGCACGCCACCGAGCACAATCAGGCCGAGGCGCTCGCCACCATCGGAGCCAAGCATGAAGAAGACCGCACTGCGGCCACGGCTATCCCTGCTGCTGTTACTGCTGGCGTGCGCGATGGCAGCCTCCAGCTGCGCGACGACCTCGCCACCTGTAACACCGCTCGCCTGTCCCAAGCCGCCGCCGGCGCCGTCGAACGTGACCAGGCAGCCCAACTACGAGCAGAGGTCGCGGGCGCTCTTGTTCAAATCGGACGAGACGCCGACGACCACGTCCGTGCCTGCCAAGCCGTGATCGAGGCCGACCGAATCCCTGGACCAGGCTGATGCCACGCCGAGCGCCGAAGCACAACGCCATGCCGAGGCAGGCGGTCGTGCACGTGCCTGCTGCAGCGGTGAGGCAGACCACAGCCGAGCGCGGCTACGGCAGCCGATGGCAGCGAGCGCGCGCGACCTACCTGCTGAGGCACCCGCTGTGCGCTGAGTGCCATCGGTCGGGGCACGTCACGGTCGCGACGGTGGTCGACCACATCACCCCGCACAAGGGCAGCCAGGCGCTGTTCTGGGACACCGACAACTGGCAGCCCCTCTGCAAGCCCTGCCACGACCGCAAGACCGCGACCAAGGACGGCGGGTTCGGCAACTGGCACCGAGGTGCCAAGGCGACCCCGAAACGCGCGCGTGGACGAGAATGAATCGCAACAACGGCAGATAGGGCGGGGGGAGGGTCAAAAGTTGGGGCGGTTCGCCTCCCTGACCGTGCGCCCAGGCGTTTTATTGCACCGTCAGTTGAGAAAAACCATTTTTTCGCGGCAAGGTTGCCGCTCCTGGACTACCCATGGCGAACCCGCGCAAACCGACATCGCTGAAAGTGGTGGCCGGCACGGATCGCCCCGACCGCGCGCCGCCGGCGCCAGCTGCTGACCTTCCGCTGGTGTCGGACGTTCCGCCGGCACCGGACTGGCTGCCGAATGCTCATGCCATCAAGGAGTGGGACCGGCTCGCGCCGATTCTCCACGCGAATAAGCTACTCACCGAGGCCGGGCTTTCGGCGTTCGGCCAGCTCTGCGCTCTGCACGGCAACACCGTGCAGCTGTATGCGGCCGGGCTGACGCCCGTTGCGTCGATGGTCTCCCAGCTGCGCGGGCTGATGAACGACTTTGGCCTGACGCCGGTTGCCCAGGGCAAGGTGAAGCCATCCGGAGAGGTCGAGAAGACGGGGAACGCGTTCGCCAGCAATGGTGCGAAGCGGAAGCCCCGTGCGTGATTACGTCGGCATCGCCACGGCCTATGCAGAAGAGGCCGTAGCCGACAGGAAGGGCCGGAAGTTCGGGAAGTGGGTGCGCCTGGCCGCGAAACGGTTCCTTGCGGACCTGAAGCGAGCGAGGCGGAAGCGTCCGCCGTTTGTCTTCGACGAGTGGCATGCGTGCGACCCGTGCGACTTCATCGAGAAGCTGCCGCATGTCGAAGGGAAGTGGGCGCGGCCTGAGATCGAGCTGCATCGGTCACATGTGTTCTTCGTCGTTCAGCTGTTCGGGTTCCGCAACCTGGACGGCAGCAGGCGTTTCACCTCGGCTCTGTTCGCGGTGGCGCGCAAGAACGCAAAGTCGACCCTGGCGGCGGCGATCCTGCTGTACTGCCAGTGCTGCGAGGAGGAGGAGGGCGCCCAGATCATCTCGGCGGCCACCACCGGCAGCCAAGCACGCATCATTTTCAACGTCGCCAAACGGATGACGGAGAAGACGCCGGACCTGCAGGAGGCTTTCGGCTTGGCCTGCTGGGCCAATTCGATCAGCCGGATGGAGACCGGTGCCAGCTTCAAGCCCATCAACGCAAAGGCCAGCACGCAGGACGGTCTTAACCCGTCGCATGTGGGCTTGGACGAGATCCATGCGCACAAGTCGGCAGACCTGCTGAACGTGCTGACTTCAGCGGCCGGCGCGCGCAGCAACCCGCTGTGGCTATACACCACGACAGAGGGGTACACCAACCCTGGGCCATGGGGAGAAATTCGGCAGTTCGCCAAGCAGGTGCTGCAGGGCATCCTCGGCGAATCGGCAGACCACTTCCTGGTGGTGTTCTACGCGGTCGACGAGGACGACGACGAGTTCGACGAGTCAGCGTGGCCCAAAGCCAACCCGCTGATGGACGCCAACCCGCACTTGCTGAAAGCCATCCGCAAGGAGGCTGTCGAAGCGCGGCAGATGCCATCGAAGCTGGCCGAATTCAAGATCAAGCGCCTCAATCGGCCCGCCTCGTCGGCAACAGGCTGGGTGGACCTGACTAAGTGGCAGCGGTGCGGTGGCAAGGTCGATCTGGATTGGCTCGCCGGCCACCCTTGTTGGGGCGCCTTGGATCTGGCAAGCACCCTTGACCTCACATCCTGGCGGCTGGTCTGGAAGGTTGACGGCGTCTATTACACGTGGGGTAGGCGCTTTGTTCCTTCGGAAGCCGTCCGAGCGCGTACGGAGCGCGGCGTCGTGCCTTACGCAGGCTGGGTGGCTGCTGGTCTGATCGAGGTAACCGACGGCGAGGTGACGGACTACACCGTGGTGGAAAGCCGCATCCGTCAGGACGTCGAGCGATTCAATCCGCGAGCGATCGGCTACGACCGGTGGAATGCCCAGGAGATCAGCCAGCGTTTGTTGGAAGACGGCCACCCGCTGATCGAGTTCAGCCAGACCACCAAAAATTACCACCCGGCGATGCAGGAGCTGGAACGGGCTTACATCAGCAAGAGCATCCAACATGGAAACGACCCGGTCCTGAACTGGTGCGCTTCCAACCTGATCGCCGTTAAGGATGGGAACCTGAACATGAAACCTGACAAGAAGCGCTCGCCGGACAAGATTGACGACATGGCCACGCTGTTGATGGGGATCGGCCTATCAATGCCGACAGGCGACGATGAGGGCGACATGGAAGGCTTTCTGTCCGCCCCGATCAGGAGCAAAGCATGACGGCGGTCGCGTTGAAGCACCCAGGTCGAATAGCAAGCGCCGTTCGGGCGTGGCTTGGGATCCCACTGGCGCTTACCGATGAGGCAGGGTGGTCGCCCGTCGCCGGTGCGCGTGGGCCCGCCGGCGTTTCGGTGACCCCCTCAACCGCGATGCAGGTCTCTGCCGTATGGGCTTGCGTCCGCCTGATCTCGGAGACGATTGCTACGCTGCCGCTGGGGATGTACGAACGTTCCGCGAGCGGAAAGCGACCGGCCCCGCAGCATCCGCTGCACTTCGTAATTCGCGACCAGCCAAATCCTGACTCGGCCGCGTCCGTATACTGGGAGGCCACCGTCGCCGCGATGCTGCTGCGGGGCGCCGGGCGTGCCGAAAAACTGATGATTGGCGGACGGGTGGTTGGGCTGCAGTTCCTCAACCCAGATCGACTGACGGTATCGCGCGGCTCCGATGGCAAGAAGGAGTGGCGCTATACCGGCGAAGACGGCCGGCAGCGGGTTATCCCGCGCGAGCGGCTCTGGGAGATTCCCGGCTTCACCCTTGATGGAAAGAACGGTGTTTCGGTCATTGCGTATGGCGCGCATGTCTTCGGCGGCGCTATCGCTGCCGACCGGGCGGCAGCCCGGACCTTCAGCAACGGCATGCTGCAGACCGTCTACTACAAGATCGCGGCCTTCCTGAAGCCCAATCAGCGTGACGAATTTCGACAGAACGTGCTTGGCTCGGTCGAACGCGGGGAAACCCCGCTGCTGGAGGGGGGCACGGACGTCGGAACCATCGGGATCAATCCGGCGGACTCGCAGCTGCTGGAATCGCGTGGGTTCAGCGTAGAGGAAGTGTGTCGCTGGTTCCGTGTTCCGCCATGGATGGTGGGCCACACCGAAAAGTCGAGCAGTTGGGGCACCGGCATCGAGCAGCAAATGATCGGCTTCCTGACGTTCACGCTCGCGCCTTGGCTCAAGCGGATAGAGCAGGCTATTGCGAAGGATCTGATGACTCCCGCAGACCGGGCGCGCTTCTATCCGAAGTTCTCTGTGGAGGGTCTGCTTCGGGCCGACAGCGCCGGCCGCGCCGCGTTCTACACCGCCATGGTCAACAACGGCGTGCTGACTCGCGACGAAGTGCGGGAGCTGGAGGACCGGGAGCCGATGGGGGGTAACGCCGCGGTGCTGACGGTGCAGAGCGCCATGACCACGTTGGACAGCCTCGGGCAGGCCTCCGAGTCCAATCAGGCCCGGTCCGCGACGCGCGCGTTCCTGGGATTCCAAGACGATCCACAGAAGGACTGACCGCATGACGATCAAGAAGCTGCCGGGCGCACCGGAGGGCAGGGTGTGCGCGGGTGTTAGCAGCCAGATCCAGCCCCGTGCGCTGGACCGCTGGAATCCGGGCGTGCGAGCCGCCGCAAATGACGACGCCGATCGCTCGATCAGCGTGTACGACGTGATCGGCCAGGACTACTGGACCGGCGAAGGCGTCACCGCCAAGCGGATTGCAGGCGCACTGCGCTCTCTCGGCAAGGGCCCCATCATTGTGAACATCAACAGCCCGGGCGGCGACATGTTCGAGGGTCTGGCCATATACAACCTGCTGCGCGAGCACGATGGCGAGGTAACCGTGAAGGTGCTTGGCCTTGCGGCGTCGGCGGCCTCGGTGATCGCCATGGCAGGCGATACCGTGCAGATCGCCCGGGCCGGGTTCTTGATGATCCACAACGCCTGGGTGGTTGCCGCCGGAAACCGCAACGACCTGCGAGAGTATGCCGATACGCTGGAGCCGTTTGATCGGGCTATGGCCGATATCTACGCAGCCCGCACCGGCCAGGACCAGAAGGCGATGGCGAAGCTCATGGACGCCGAGACCTGGATCGCCGGAAACGACGCAATTGAGGGCGGCTTCGCCGACGAGCTGCTCCCGACCGATCAAGTCGAGCGCGGCGCTGGCAAGACCAGCGCTTCTGCGGTGCGGCGGATCGAATCCGCACTGCGCGCGTCTGGCATGCCGAAGTCCGATGCGGTGCAGCTGATCAGTGAACTCAAGTCCAGCGCGGGCGATCCCACTGGCGGCGGTGCGGGCGATCCCACCGATCACGGCCAGGAAACCCTTGCCGTCGCACCAACCGAGGCCGATTACCTGGCCGCTCTCAAGTCGTTTTCCATCTCCAACCGCTGAGGTAACCCCAATGAATAGCAAATACACCCTGGCCGCCATTGTCACCACGCTGGCGCTGCTGGTCATTTCCGCAGACGCGTTCGCCGGCACCCACCTGCTGTCCACACTGTTCACCAGCCCCGAAGGTGCGCTCATGGCACCGGTGATGGCCGCCGCGCTGCCGGATGCGATCAAGGCTGAGCTGGAGAAGATCAGCGATCAGATCAAGTCGCAGGCCGAAACCGCCGAGAAAGAGATCAAGGCGAACGCGCGGCTTACCGATGAAACCCGTGCCAACGTCGACAAGCTGCTGACCGAGCAGGGCGCCCTGCAGGCGCGCCTGCAGTCCGCCGAGCAGCTGGTGGCCAAGCTGGAACAGGGTGGCGGCCAGTACGCGGCGCCGCAGTCCATGGGCGAGCAGCTCACCACCAACGAAGACTTCCAGGCGTGGGCGGCACGGGCGGCCAGTGGCGGCGGCAGCAAGTTCAATATGGACGTGAAGGCGGTCGTGACCAGCGACGGCGCATCTGCCGGTGACCTGATCGTTCCGCAGCGCCGCGAGGGGATCATTGCCCCTGGCCTGCGCCGCCTGACCATCCGCGACCTGCTTAACGTGGTGCCGACCAGCTCCAACGCCATCCAGTACGTGCGCGAGACCGGCTACACCAACAACGCGGACGTTGTGGCCGAAAACCCGACTGGTCTGAAGCCCGAATCGAACCTGACGTTCGAGGCCGACCAGGCGGCGGTCACCACCATCGCCCACTGGATCCATGCCTCCCGCCAGGTGCTGGCCGATATCCCGACGCTGCGTGGCTACATCGACGGTCGCCTGCGCTACGGCCTGAAGCTGAAGGAAGAAACCCAGCTGCTGAAGGGCTCCGGTGTCGGCCTGAACATTGATGGCCTGTACACCCAGGCCCGCGCGTACGCCAATCCGGGCGTCACCGTGCAGAACGAAACCCGCATCGACCGCCTGCGTCTTGCTCTCCTCCAGGTTGAGCTGGCCGAAGCGTGGGCCGACGGTATCGTCATCAGCCCGTTGGACTGGGCGGCTATCGAGCTGCAGAAGACCGATGACAACGCCTACCTGTTCGCCAACCCGCGCGGCATCACCACGCCGGCGTTGTGGGGCCGCAACGTGGTGCCGACCCAGTCGATGGGCAGTGGCGAGTTCCTGGTGGGTGCCTTCGGCGGCGGCATCGCTGCTGAACTGCATGACCGCGAGGACGTCAATGTCATGGTGGCCACCCAGGACGACCGCGACTTCGTCAAGAACATGGTGAAGATCCTGATGGAAGAGCGTCTGGCGCTGACGGTCTACCGGCCGGAAGCCTTCGTGAAGGGCACCATGTCCGACCTCGACACGCCGTAAGACAGCGCGACGGTTCAACGAGAGGGCGGCCGGGCCGCCCTTTCCTTTTTTCTGGAGACAGGAAATGTACGAAGTACAGGCGATTGCCAGCTTTGACCATCACGGCTCACGCAAGGTGGGCGAACGGTTCACGGTGGGAAACCAACGGCAGGCCGAAGAGCTGGAGAAGAAGGGCCTTGTGCAGGTCTTGGGCGCCGCGCCGGAGATGGGCAGCACAGGCGCCAGCACGGAAGCGAATAGCGGCATCGTCGACGGCGCCGGCACCGGCAGCGGTGCGTCTGAAGGCGGCACCAGCGGCAGCACCACGTCGAAGCCTGGCGAGCTGCTGGTCGCCGGCAATGCTTCGGACGTCATCGCGTCGCTGGAAGGGTTGCAGGACAAGACCGTTCTGCAGTCCGCGCTCGATGCGGAGAAGGCCGGCAAGGATCGCAAGACCGTGGTTGAGGCGCTGAAAGCTGCGCTGAAGGTGGATTGAGATGCGCTTGGTGACCATCGAGCAGGCCCGGCAGCACTGCCGGGCCGATAGCACCGACGACGCGATGCTGGAGCTCTACGGCGGCGCGGCCGAGGAGGCGGCGCAGGAGTTCATGAACCGGAAGGTGTTCCCTGACGCCGCCAGCATGGCTGCCGCTGTGCTGGACGGAACGGCCGGATGTGACCCGATGGTAGTGACTGACGCCATACGAGCGGCGGTTCTGCTGATGCTGGGACACCTCTACATGACCCGCGAGGACGTGCAGTCCAGCGCAGGAGCCACGGTGAAGATCCCGATGGGTGCGCACAGCCTTCTGTGGCCGCACCGGGTCGGGCTCGGCGTCTGACGTGGCCTGCTCCGGCTGCGCGCGCCGGCGCGCCTGGCTCATGAAATGGATGCGAGAAGCGAATGAACGAGCAAAGCGAATTGCTGGCCGCCCTGCGCGCCCAGACCGAGGCGACGCACCAGCTGGTGGTGGCGCTGCAGGAAAAGACCAAGGCCGATCTGGAGAACGCCAAGGCAGTTAATCGCCTGGTGGACTACCTCTGCGACAGCGAGGGCGGCGAGGCGGAGGCGGCCGGGGCCGGCAACTACCTCAGCGGGAAGCCGCGATGATCGCTGCCGGCCGCCTGCGCCATCGGGTGCAGCTGCAGCGTCAGGTCTACGGGCAGTCGCCTGCGACCGGCGCGCAGACCGTCAGCTGGGAGCCGCTGGCCGATGTGTGGGCCGAAGTGGCGCCGCTGTCGGCCCGCGAATTCGTGGCAGCCAAGGCGGTGGACAGCGAGGTCACGTTGCGGGTGACCATCCGTCACCGCGAAGACATGACCGACAAGTGCCGGGTGCTGTTCCGCGGCAAGATCCTGAACATCCATGGTGTGCTGCCCGACTCGGTGAGCGGCCTGGAATACCTCACGCTTCCGTGTAGCGAGGGTGTCAACGATGGCTGATGGCATCCGATTCGACGTGAGCGGCCTGGACGGCATCCGCAACAAGATGGCGCAGGTGAAGCGCGAGGTGAACTACAAGGGTGGCAGGGTCGCGCTGCGCCGGGCGGCCAACGTGCTGCGCGACCAGGCGCAGAGCAACGCCCGCCGGGTGGACGACCACGAAACCGAGACCGCCATCTGGAAGAACGTCGCGGTGCGCTGGAATGGCCGTGCGTTCAAGCAGGATGGCGTGCTGGCGTTTCGTGTTGGCGTTCTGGGCGGTGCCCAGGCCGGCCGCGCAGCGCAGCTCGGGACCAGCAACCCCGGTGGCATCACCTGGTACTGGCGCCTGCTGGAGTTCGGAACGTCAAAGATGGCCGCCCAGCCGATCTTCCGGCCGGTGCCGGACCAGGCCGGCCAGAAGGCCGTCGACGTGTTCGCGCGCAGTTTCAACCAGGCTCTTGACCGCGTGCTGGCGAAGCAGGGGGCGGCATGATCCCGCCCATCTTCCCGCTTTGCATCGCGTCACCGGCGGTGCTGCTGGCCTTCGGCGAGGCACCGACCCGTGTCTACCCGTTCGGACTGATCGAGAAGCCGCCAGCGCTGCCCTATGCGGTCTGGCAGACGGTGTCTGGCATTCCCGAGAACTACCTGGCCCAGCGGCCAGACGTGGACGCGCTGACCACGCAGGTCGACGTTTACGCGAAGGACGAAGCATCGCTGCTGCAGGGTGCGAAGGCCCTGCGTGATGCCTTCGAGCCGCGCGGGTACATCACCCGCTGGGGAGGCCAGATGCTCGACCCTGAAACGAAGCTGCTGCGCCTGTCGTTCGATGTGGACTGGCTGGTCCCCCGGTAACGCCCGCTACAACCCCACCCACGCCCCGCACTGCGGGGCTTTTTTATGCCCGCAGGAGAAACGATGAGCATCCTGACCCAAGGAACCCAGCTGTACGGCCTGATCAACGGCGTTGTCCGCGAGATCGAGTGCATCACGGCCTTCAATCCCGGCACCGCGCCGGCGGACCAGATCGACGACACCTGCCTGTCGGAGACCAATACGCGCACCTACAAGAAGGGCCTGCGCACGCCCGGCCAGGCCTCGGTGACCATCAACGCCGACCCGAAGAACGAGAGCCACTACCTGTTCTGGCAGCTGGCCGAGCAGGTGGACGGCGGCGACCCGATCCAGTGGGCCATCGGCTGGTCCGACGGCGTGGACATCGAACCCACTGTGCTGCAGGTCGGCAGCATCTCGAACATCGAAGTGACCAACGGCGGCACCGGCTACACCAGTGCGCCGACCGTGGCCATCACTGGCGGCGGTGGCAGCGGTGCAACGGCCACTGCCATCGTCGATTCTGGCTCGGTGATCGGCGTCAATATCACCAATCCTGGCACCGGCTACACCGGCACACCGACTGTCGCTTTCACCGGCGGCGCTGGCACCGGCGCCGCGGCTACGGCCGAGCGCTCCACGGTAGACGAGCTGGTCCTGCCGAATACCCGCACCTGGTACACCTTCCAGGCCTACGTGAGCGACTTCCCGTTCGACTTCCAGGGCAATGCGGTGGTGACCACTGCCGCGACCATGCAGCGCAGCGGGTCGGGCGTCTGGCTTCGCAAGGCTGAGACGCCGTGAGCCGGGGCGCCAAGAAGCCGGCCGGCGCACGCGCAGTGAGCCTGAGCGTGGCCGGCCTGCTGCAGGCCGGAGCGTTCACTGGCCGGCCAGTGGAGAAGGAGATTCGCTGGAAGCAGGGCGACGAGGAGCTGACCGCCACCGTGTATGTGCGGCCGCTGGGATTCCAGGCGGCGGTGTCGGACGTGCTGTCGGCCACGAACAAGCACGACGGCGTTGCCGGCCGCATCGCGGCCAGCATCTGCGACCAGGACGGCAAGGCGGTGTTCACCGTTGCTGACATCACAGGCGAGGCCGATCCGGAGCGCGGCGCATTGGACGGCAACTTGTCGGTGGCGCTGCTGATGGCAATCGGCGAGGTGAACAACCTGGGAAAAGCTACGAGCTGACCCCGGAGGATGAGCTGTGGTGCGAGCTGGTCCTCAACGGGATCGGCGGCCGCAGCATCGGCGAGGCGAAGGAACGCCTCTCCATCCGGGAGTTCCAGCTCTGGAGCGTGTACCGAGCCAAGCGCGGCAGCCTGAACTTGGGCGGGCGGATGGATGCAGCTGCAGGGATGCTGGCCGCTTTGTTCGTCAACGCCAACAAGAAGCCTGGCTCGCCCCCGTTCAAGCCCGCCGACTTCATTCCCTACGCGGACGCCGAGCCCATCAGCCTCGAGGAGGCGATGAAGCAGTGGTAGCTCTCGCATAGGGCGCGCATCAACCTACCTGGCCACCGGCCAGCCCCTGCAGCAGAGAGAGCTATGTCCCGGTCCCTTGGTACGCTGACCATCGACGTAATCGCCGAGGTCGGCGGCTTCGCGTCCGGCCTGGACAAGTCCGAGCGCCGGGCGGAGAAGTGGCGCAAGAAGGTAGAGGCAGAGGCGAAGCTGGCCGGCCTCGCTTTGGGCACCGCCATCGCGGCCGCGGTGGTAATGATCGGGAGAAACACCATCGCTGCGGAGCGCGAGGTGGCCCAGCTGGATGCCATCATCCGCTCCACCGGTGGCGCAGCCGGGTATACCCGCCAGCAGCTGCTGGATATGGCCGACACCCTATCGAGCAAGTCCACGTTCAGCGGCGGCGAGATCGTCGAGGCCCAGACCCGGCTGCTGTCCTACTCCGGCATTCTGGCGTCTAACATTCCGCGCGCCATGCAGGCGGTCATCGACCAGTCCGCGCGCCTCGGCATCAGTGTCAGCCAGTCGGCGGAGACCATCGGCCGCGCGCTGGAATCGCCCAGCAAGGCGGCCGCGGCGCTCGCCCAGCAGGGCTTTGGCGCTGCCTTCACGAAGGAGGTGCGCGGCACGATCGACGAGCTGGTCAAGGCCGGCAAGGAGGGCGAGGCCCAGGTGATGATCCTGGAGATCCTTGAGGAGTCGTACGCCGGCGCGGCGCAGGCGGCGCGTGACACCTTCGGCGGTGCGCTGCAGGCCCTGGGCAACACCCTCAACGACATCACCACCGCCAAGGACGGGAGCCTGAAGGGCGCCACGGACGCGGTCAATACGCTGATCGAGACACTGAACGATCCGGCCACGAGGGAGGGCTTCAACAATCTGATCTCGGGTGCCGTTGAAGCCATCGGCACGATGGCCAAGTTCGCATCCACTGCGGCCAACGTGACCAAGTTCGTGGCAGAGAGCCTGGCTGCACGCGTCAGCGGACCTGACATGGCGGACGTGGTACGCGTGGAAGACCGCATCGAGCGCCTGCAGAAGACGCTGGCGGCCGTGCAGAACTCGAAGGGCACGCTGGGCTTCTCGATGCTCAACGCCAGCGAGCTGATTCCGTCCGATCTGATTTCCAGCCCGGACAAGGTAATGCAGCGCTTGCGTGGCGAGATCGCCGCCGAGCAGCGAAAGCTGGAAGAGGGCAGGCGCATGCTGGAGCTGGCAGCCAAGGCGGCCAGTGCAGCGAAGGTCGAGCCGACAGGGGTTACGGGTGATCCTGCGGATGCTGCTGCGCGCGAGGCCGCTGCTGCCGCGGCTGCTGATGCCGAGAATGCCAAAAAGCGCTTGGCTGCGCAGCAGCAGCTGCAGCGTGCCTATGAGTCTTCCTCCCTGCAGCTGCAGCGACAGATCGCGCTGTTCGACACCAGCTCGGACCGCTCGGGGCGAGCGACAGAGTTGCAGAGGCTGAACTTTGAATTGGCGCACGGAAGCCTTCAGGGGCTGAACTCCGCGCACCAGGAACGACTTCGCGCACTAGCCGCCGAGATTGACCGACTGGCCGGTGTGAAATCGGCCAATGAAGAAGCCGCCAAGGCCACTGAAGCCTTCGGCAAGCTGAAGGACGAGCTCAACAAGAAGGATTCGTTGGGCGTCGACCAGGCCCGGGATCGCCTTAAGGTTCTGCAGGCAGCGGCGGCGGTCGGCGCCGCCAACGATGCTGACTACATTGCCACCGCTGGGAAAGTCATCGACCAGGTCGGCGGAAATGGCTCGTCCGACTACAAGGGGCCTGACGCGCTCTTCGGTGGTGCGCGAGGCGAATTCTCCAAGATCGATGAAGCGGAAGAGGCCGAGAAGAAGAAGCTGCAGTCCAAGCTTGAGGCGCTGGAGGAGCAGAGGCAGGCGCGCCTCGATCTGGAAACAGACTGGAACGCCAAGGAACTGAAGCTCCGCGAGGAACATCAGGCGAACCTGGACCGACTTGACCGGGCTCGGTGGCAGGTTGCAGCGACGGAGGCTCAGTCCGCACTAGGGAGCATCACCGATGTGATGCGCACCAGCTTCGGCGAGCAGTCCGCCCTCTACAAGGCGGCGTTTGTGGTCCAGAAGGCTGCGGCGATCGCTCAGTCGGTCATTGCTATTCAGCAGGGCATGGCGATGGCGGCTGCGAACCCTTGGCCGACCAACCTAGCCGCCATTGCCTCGGTGGCGGCGGCGACCGCCGGCATCGTCTCCAACATTGCCGCGGTCGGCATGGCTCACGACGGCATCGACAGCGTTCCCGAGACTGGAACTTGGCTGCTGCAGAAGGGCGAGAGGGTCACCACTGCGGCCACCAGCGCCAAGCTGGACGCAACCCTCGACCGCGTGTCACGCGATTCCGCCGGCGGAGGTCGGGGCGATAGCTTTGAGATGCATTTCAACGTGAACGGGTCCATCAGCGAGCGAGAGCGGTTGATGCAGGAGCAGACGGTGCGGCGCGCAGTGACCCTGGCGCGGCAGGACCGCGTGGCGGACACCACGTCCGGCACCGGTCCCCAATCACGCGCAATGCGATCGAACTGGAATGTCAGAAGGAAGGTCGGGTAATGGCACTGATCATGCAGCCGAAGTGGTTGCCCGAACCGCTGCGCGAGGGCTATGGGCTGCGCCACGTATCACCTCAGACGCGGTCCACCTTCGTAAGCGGGCGATCCTTGCCCCGGCGGGCCTACACCGCGACGCCGAGCCAGACTGAGGTCCGATGGCTGTTGAATGACCAGCAGGCTGCTCTGTTCGAGAAGTGGTTTCAGGAGCAGCTGTTCGATGGCGTGGCTTGGTTTGCCTGCCGTCTTCGCACCCCGCTGGGCATGGACTACTACAGGGCGCGGTTCACCGACATTTACGACGGGCCGACGTTGACCAACAGCAACCTGTGGATGTTCACCGCGCCGCTGGAACTGTACCTCCGGCCGCTGTTGGCCGATGGTTGGTCTGAGTACCCAGAAGGATTCCTGCAGGCCAATGTCGTCGACCTGGCCGCAAACAGGGAGTGGCCGCAGCCATGAGTATCCTCGAACGGTTGTATGCCTCCGGTGGCAGCGAGGTTGAGCACGACACGCTGGCTATCACTGTCGGTGGCGAAACCCACTACCTGACCAAGGGTTGGGAGGATCTGACCGCGGTTCTGGAGACAGGTCAGACGGTGACTTTCAAGGCCTGCGGCATGGACGTAGCGAAGCCCGCCCGAAACGCGGAAGGCGTCCAGGATCTGCGCTTCGCTCTGACCAACATTGATGGCGTGGTGAGTACCAAGATCCGCGCCGCGCTGGCCGCGCGGCAGGAGATGACGGTAACCCTGCGGGTCTACCTGAGTAGCGATCTGCTCGCTCCAATCAAGCGCCCGCTGTCGATGGTCATCAAGGGTGGCCAGTGGTCGGCCACCGAGGTCCAGATCACGGCCGGCTTCATGAACATTCTCGACACGGCCTGGCCGCGCGATCGCTTCAACCTCTCCAAGCACCCCGGACTGCGCTATATCTCATGACGATCGACCTTGAAAAGTACCTGGACGTTGTCTGGGTCAGCGGCGGCCGCGTGTTCCCCGAACTGGACTGCTATGGCGTGGTCAACGAGGTGCGGCGGGATCTTGGCTTGCCGGCGTGGGATGAGCACCCTGGCGCCACCCGTGAAGATCTGCCCGAGCTGGCTCAGCAGGCGGTTCTGCAGCATGCCGGTAGCGACCTGGTGGAGGGCGCCGTGGCGTTCTGCTACGAGGGCAGCATGGTGACCCACGTTGCCGTGCTGGTGGAGGTAGACGGCCGCATGTGCACGCTCGAGTGTAACGAAGGCCGAAACGTGACGGTGCTGCCTGTGGCGCGCTTCGAGCGACGCTTCAATCGTGTGGAGTATTACGCGTGATCCGTGTGTTTCCTTCGCGGATGCCTGGCGAAGCGCTGGAAACTCACCAGCATGGCCGGGTGACGGTGGACGGCTGGCTACGGGCGAACGTACGCGGGTACACCGGCGAGGGTGAGCAGCCGATCGATCTGGAGGTGGACGGCACGCCGATTGCGCCCCAGGTGTGGGCAAGCACCTGGATCGACCACGGCAGCGACGTGCGGATCTACCCCGTCCCTCACTACGAGGGAGTAGCCGCTGTGATCTACTGGGTCGTGGTGGCTGTGGTGGCTGCATATGCCATCTACATGGCCAACAACCTGCCTGGCAGCCGAAACGGGCAGGGCGACAGCCTCAGCCTGGACACGGCTCGGGCAAATACGGCCCGGCTCGGTAGCCCCGTGCGCGAGGTTCTGGGGCGGTGCCGCGTTTGGGCCGACTACCTGGTGCAGCCGGTGTCGCGGTTTGTGGGAGGGAAGACATACCGCACCCAGATGTTCGTGTGCGTGGGCAAGGGCCGGCACATAATTCCGCTGGGTTCCGCGCGGCTGGGCAATACGCCCATCAGCTCCTTCGGCAGCGACGTGGATATCACCATCTACCCGCCTGGCGCAGATGTGGGCGGCGATGCGCGGTCCGAGAACTGGGTGAACTCCACCGAGGTGGGCGCCACGGCCTCCGGCACTGCCGGCCTGGACCTGAGCGATACGGCGGACGTGGCCACCGGCATCAATGCCGATTCGGTGACCGTGTCGGGGAACGTGTTCACCCTGAACAACGCGACCATCACCGACGCCGACGGCAAAGAGCGGCCAGCAACCTCTCTGCCTGTGAGCTGGACGGTGGGGGCGGTGCTGACGCTGAAAGTGGCGGCGACCTTCACCGCGACCACGAGCGGGCTCTATTCGATCATCGCCGGCAGCGCGGTGGCCGAGCTGGCCCCCTACGTCGGCATGCCGGTGCTGTTGACCTACAACGGCGCGGATTACGCACTGTTCGTGGCCAGCTACACCGCCGGCGAACCGGCGGTGCCGGGCGTGGGCGGCAGTCCGGCTCGCTTGGTCGGTTCTGCGGCGGCCAGCAACTTCGATTTCAGTGGGACGCCGGCCACCTTCGGCATCAGCTGGCGCGGCACCACCTACAGCGTGGCCTTGGTGGCCAACTACATCACGCTGGGCGTGCTTCTGACTGCCATCAATGACCAGCTGGTCGACAGCGGCTTGGTGGCAACGCAGTCGGGCGGGGTGGTGACCATTGCCGAGGCGGAGAGCCCTTATGCCGGTGGCAACATCACCTACAGCGGTCTGCCTGCCAGTGTCTTCGGCAGCAGCCCGACCACCACGACTGGCGTGGCCACCACCGGCGGCACGCCGGCGACACAGCCGCGAGTGACGCTGGCCTATGACGGCCCGGGCGGCACGGCCTTCGGGGGGCTGCCGCCGGGCTCGATCTCGCTTGCCATGTCGCGCGGCCAGAGCGAATACCGCATCGCGTCCAAGTCTGGCTTCACGCTGACGGTGCAGCGGCTGACCGAAGGCGGCGTGGTCGACACCAGCTGGCCAGGCTGGGTCAGCCGGACCGCCACGGACTATCGGGCAACAGGGTTCCAAGAGGGCGAGGAATGGCTCGGGCCGTTCCTGGTGTGCCCGAGCGGCGAAACCACCGAAACCTTCGAATATGACTTCAACTTTCCCGGCGGCCTGATCTGGTACACGGACAAGGGCAACAAGCGCACCTTCACCGTGACCGTGCGCGTGGCCTACCGCGTGTTCGGCTCAGGCGATGCCTGGTCCGTACGCACCCACACCTACACAGCCATCTCCGAGGACGCGCTGGGCTTCACCGAGCGCATCACGCTGGCCACCCCCGGGCAGATCGAGGTACGCGTGCGCCGCGTGACCGAGCGCGGCGGCAACTCGGCGCGGGACGCCTGCTTCTGGCAGGGCCTGCGCGCGCGCCTTCCGCAGCGGCCCACTCGCTACGACGACTTGACCACGATTGGCCTGACGGTGACCACCGGCACGAAGCTGGCTGCCCAGACCGACCGCCGGTTCAACGTGGAGGCCACGCGGCTGTATGACGACGGCGCGGCCCGCAGCATCAGCGGCGCGATGGTCCACGTGATGCGCTCGCTGGGCCTGCCGCTCGAGCAGATCGACACGGAGACCCTGCAGCACCTGGAGGACACCTACTGGACGCCGCGCGGGGAGTTCTTCGACTTCAGCGCGGAGAAGACCGGCACCAGCGCGCTGGATCTGCTGCAGATGGCCGCCCAGGCCGGTATGGGCTACTTCCTGTTGATCGATTCCATGTGCTCGGCGGGCAGGGAAGGGGTGAAAGCCTGGCGCGGCGGCATCTCGCCTCAGCGCCAGCTGGAGCCGCTGAGCACGTCCTTCATCTCACCCGGCCCGGACGACTACGACGGGGTGGACGTGACCTATATCGACGAGGTGACGTGGGCGGCCGAAACCGTAGAGTGCCGCCTACCGGGCGTGACCGAGCCATGGAAGGTGGAGGCGTTTGAGCTACAGGGCGTCGGCACACGTGATCGCGCCTACCGGATCGGCATGCGCCGCTTGATGAAGCATCAGGGCCAGCGCCTGACCTACAAAACCAAGACCGAGATGATGGGCCTGGTCTACCAGTATGGCGACCGAGTGAAGCTGTTCGACGACATCCCCGGCTCTAGTACCACCAGTGCCATGATCGAGTCCGCCAGTCTGGATGGCACCCGGCTCCTGATCGAGGTGGGCGAGTACCTGGACTGGAGCCTGCCGGCGCCGCGGTGCCTGGTCCGGTTCCAAGACGGAACGCTGTCCGGCGTGATGGTGCCCACCCGCGTGGACGAGCATCGCCTGACTATCGCCGCCTCGGCACTTCCGGGCGAGCACGCGTTCAACACCTGGATCATGGACGACCCGACGATTGATCCGCCGGAGCTGATTTTCTGCGACAGCACGCGCGCTGGGTATGACGCCGTGCTGGCCGAACTCACGCCAGGCGAAGACGGCTCGGTTGAGTTGACCGCCCTGCAGTACGACCCCGTTTTCTACCAATACGACGACGCGACCGCGCCGTAGCGCCACTGGAGACGCTGCAACATGACGACCTTCAATACCGGCAACCCGCTGGGTTCGAGCTCGCCCAAAGATCTGTACGACAACGCCGAAAATCTGGACAACGGCATTAACGGAACCGCGCCGACATGGCAGGATCGCCGAGGGGTTACTCGGAAGAGCTGGAACGGCATAGAGACGGATTTTCAGCAGTTTCTTGCCGATGGCAGCACCATTGAGTTTCCAACGTGGGCGGCGGCCAGTGCTGCGGCCGGCGCGGGACAGATCCCGCTTGATCGGCAAGTCGCTGTTATCGGCGACGAGGGCACGCACCTCGATCCCGTAACCGGCGCTGACGTGCCGAACTCTGGTCGCTACGTCATGACCTCCGCAGGGCTCCAGTGGCGGAGTGCTGATGTGCTTAGCCAGAAGGCCGATAAAAGTGAACTGGAGCTGGTGGCGGGGAAGTATGGGCCAACTGTTCGGGGGAATCCGGTCGAAGTGTGGACGGATCCAGAGCAAAACGTCTGCTTCGCACTCTATCCTGACGGAACTGCCGAGCATCTGTCGGTGCGCGTGGGAAACCACATCACCGTGAAGGGTTCGGACGGCGAGGCACTCGCGAGCGGTAAGCTCAACGTCGAGGGCATCTATACCCAGTATCGCGCCGATGTTTCAGCGCAGTTCCCTGGAGCCATCATGATCGACGTGGATGGCTTCGGCCGCGTCGGTCGGATCACCTACGGTGATGGAAGGGAGGTGTTTCCCGCCGGAAGTACCCTTACGCCGGTTGCATTTGCGATGATGCCGAACGGTGTTGGTGGCGAGAATCCCAACGGCGGATTCACCTGCACAGGGCTGGCCAAGATCACAAGCGGCCCTTGGACCAGCTGCTGGTTGGTAGCGAATGACGGTCGATCCGTCGAGGGGTCAGGGGTTTACGAATGCTCTGTCGTAGTCCTTTCGCCGGACATGTCGCGGGTTCTTCGCGAGTTCACCGTTTTCGACAAAGTTACCAGCCCGGGATCGATCCAAGGAGTGGCATGGGATGAGTCCGATGACACCTTCTGGTTCGCCGACCAGGGAGCCAATCTGGTCCGGCATATGGACCTGTCCGGTGTGTTGCTTCCGGACGCTATCAATACAGGTTTCATTCCCAACGCCGTGGCGCGTATCGCCTCGGAAGATGCTCTGATTCTGCCGCGCTACAACACCGGTACGGTTGATGTGTATTCCTGCGCATCGGGCCAGTTGATTAGAACCATCAGCGACATCCGTGCGGACCATGACCAGGCCTACTACGACGCCTCCGCGAACGCACTGTGGTACACCGCTGGTGCGAACGGAAGTAGCGGATCGGTCTATGCAGCGAGCATGGCCACCGGCGCTCAACTTCGCCAATTCACACTGTCAGGGTCGCAAGCGATTGAGGGGGTGCACGTCGATGGCCAGCGGCTCACCGTGTTGAATGATGGTGGTTTTCATACCAACGCTAAGCCCGCTCTCTCCATGGCTTGCATCTACAGTCTCAATATCTAAAGGACCCGCTATGGCGACTCTGATTCGGCAATTCCCAGGAGCTCAGTTCAATGGCTCCTTGATTCTTGACCTTGAACCGACCATCAGCTTCCCGGCGAGCACGCTGGGTGCGTACCGTCTTCGGAACTCTGCCGCTTACTCGGCCTACCCGAGAGCCGGTTCGTGGCCAGCCGCCGCAGTTGTGGACACCGGTGCTGATCCCACGTTTACTCCGTACTCGGTTCAGACCAACGCTGGCAAGACGATAGGTGTGACCGGTCAGAACATGCCCTCGGGTAATGTGACTGTGCTGACTGTCAGTCGCCAGCGCTCAATCCCAGGCGCTGGCGCTTTGCAGTGGCTCGGCGGCGCTGCAGTGAACAGCACACAGGCCTACGGCGTGGTACGAAGCAAAGACTCGTTGAACGCTGCTGTGATGGTCAATGGCGCGACCTACGCACAGATGACACCGAATGGGGGCGATCGATGGGAGGCGATTTTCGCCACGTTCAACGTGAGCGCTTCGCAGGCAAGTCTCTACCGCCCCCGTACCGATACCACGACTACCGCTGCGATCCCGACGCCCACGATTCCGGCTGGTGCCATCCGGTTGCTCGGGAATACGCTGCACACTGCCCCGGCCGAGGGAGCGCTCGTGGCGTTCTTCAATGGGACGTTGACGAAGGCGGAGTTGGACGCTATCTACGCTTCGGCCAAGGCGTCCCTCGCGGTCAGCGGGATCGAAATCTAAGGGTCTTGGCAGGGCCTACCAAGTGCGGCTCTGTGTTACTCGACCCGCAGCAGCAGATATTCGCGATTGTTCCGCGGTGCGTTCACCGCGCGGCTGACCCGATAGGCCTCCATCGCCGGCGGCTCGCTGGCCAGCAGCATCGCCATCGCATCGTCCGGACTAGCGGCCATCCACTCATCGATCTGGCGGGCATGCAGCCACACCGGCATGCGGTCGTGAATGTCGGCCGAGACGCCGCTGCTGTCGCCGGTGATGATGGTGAAGGTGCCCAGGTTCCCCTCGGGCAGCAGCGGGCTGGTGTCCTCCCAGAGGCCAGCGGCCAGCAGCGGCCCGGTGGCGTGGATGAACCAGGGATCCTTCTTCTCGTCAATCGGGCTCACTGACCACTCGTAGTAGCCGGCCATGGGGATAACGCAGCGGCGCTTCTTGAAGGCCGACCGGAACGCCGGCTTGGTGGCCACCGTCTCGATTCGGGCGTTGATGGTCGAGCCCTGCAGGCCCTTGGCCTTGGCCCAAAACGGTAGCAGCCCCCACGCCAAGCGGGTTACCTGCCGGCCTTCGCCCCGGTCCAGGATTACCGAGGCCCGCTGTGTCGGCGCGAGGTTGTAGCTGGGCTGGATCTCGGCCAGGCCGGGGGCAAGGTCAGCCAGCCCCGGCTGGCCGAAGTCGACAACGGGCAGCTGGACGAATCGGCCGCACATGGCAAGTCAGGCCGGCATCGCTTGGGGTAGCGTGTGCCCCAGCACGTGGTCGCACTCAACCAGGCGAGCATTGCTGACGGCTTGACGCTCGCCGCATCCGGCGCACGCGAGTAGCGTGCCGCCTGGCATGGTCTCCAGCTGCGGCGCCTTGGAATGGGTGATGTGCTTGCAGTGGTTGCAACGGACGCTGATTGCGCTGACTCGGTGGAGGTTGCCATCGCGGTCGCGTACTGCATCAAGATCGAGAACGTAGAAAAGGCCTGTATCGGGCATTGCGGTGTACCAAGTATTTTTGGGGATGCTGCCCTGATCGCTGCCTCCGTCTTGTGATGAAGGTCCGCATTCAGCATCACGCGTTCCTGAATTGTTGTGCAAGTGGTCGCCACCTCACGTAAACGTTCTCACGCGTCTGTTAGGCTCGTGCCTCATCAAGGAGGTGCGCAATGCCCATCACGGCGGTTGTATACGTGAGCAGTGCTGGTGGGGAGATCGCCGGCGACAAGCTGGGCCTGTCCAACGGAAAGTTGGATCAGATTGTGGACGACGCGGCCCGGTTCAACCTTAATGCTGGGGTTACGGGGGTGCTCCTCTTCGATGGCGAACGCTTCCTCCAGTACCTGGAGGGGCCGGAAGATGGGTTGTCAGTGGCGTACTCCCGCGTGCTGGGCGCGAGCAGCCACAACGGAATCGTGGAACTGCAGCGGGGCCGGGTGGGGCAACGCCGCCTGCCGTTCTGGCCGATGAAATGGCTTCCGGTAGAACCGGTAGAGCTGAAGCGGTTGGCTAAAGCCGACTGGACTCGATTCAATCAGCGCGGCGACGCCGAGGATGCAAACCCAGCGGCTATGGATCTCCTAGCTTCGCTGGTTGAGCCTTACGCTGTGGCCGCCTGATCCCCTTGGCGATGCTCCCCGATCTGCTCGGTGAGCACGGTGAGTGACTGCTGGAAAGCGGCGGCGAACAGATCGCCGTCGCTTTGCCTGTGCTTAGAGGCGATGCTGGGCAAAAGACTCAGCCAAGTACCGGAGAGCCGTTCGGGTGCTGGGTGAGTCAGCGTGAGTACTCGAAGCGCGTATTCCGCTGCCTTGAGATAGCCGCGGTGCATCTGAAGTTCTGACTCGCATGCGTGGAGGCGATCGAGGGTTTCCGTGATTTCGGTCGTCATGACGGTCTCGACAGTTGGGGGTGGGGAAGGCGATAGTCTGGCGACCTCTGAGCGAGTCCGCTATGAGCATCCTCAACGTTCTGTTACGCCCTGACCAGCTCCTGGTCGCGGTCGATACCCTCGCGGAGGACGCCCGCACCGGAGCGCATTCGTCCGGCGCAAAGATGCTGCTGATCCCTCAGTACAACTTGGTGTTGGCGGCACGTGGGTCCACTCAGTTCTTTCTTCGCATCTACGAGCTCGCGCTCCAGGCAAGCTTCCGGGCCGATTTCACAATGGAGCAGCTGACAAAGGAGCTCGGGCTTGTGATCGACAAGTTGTGGCCAAGCTATGAGAGAGCGGCTGCCGAGGCGAGTCTGCAAATGGACGCGTTGGGCACGGAGTTGGTGCTGGGCGGTTGGTCGCCAAAGAGCGGCCGGATGGTGGCTACTGCGTATGCCAAGAGCGACAGCTCTAGGCCAGCAATTGTGCAACCGCTGGAGGGTGGCTTAGCTTCGCCCGGAGAGCCTCTTGCCGGAAGGCCAGATAGCTTCGCTCCGGCTGATGTGCTCGCAGCTGGCAAGATCCAAGCGGCATGGCTTAATAAGCGGGTGGGGCGGCAGGTGGCCGGGGGGCGGCTTCTTGCTACCGTGCTTCGGGAAGGGCAGGTGGTGACCCAGGACTTAGGTCAGATCTAAGTCCTTGGGCGTGAGTCCTGCAAGTTCCTGGGTGGCAGGAAGCTCAACTCGTGGCACGTGAGCAGCGTCGTGTCGGCGTGAGGTTGTGGCTGGGCTGAATCTCGGCCAGGCCGGGGGCAAGGTCAGCGAGCCCCGGCTGGCCAAAGTCGACAACGGGGAGCTGGACGAATCGGCCGCACATGGCCGGAGGGTAGCCCGGCCTGCCGTGCTCAAGGCGTGTATAGCCTCCAGCGCCGGCGTTACGGCTCCGTCCTGCGCGCATAACACTGTTGGTATGGTTGAGTTACAAGACATTGAAAAATATAGAGAAATAATGGAATTTTCGTTGACTCGCGAGTTTGCTGGGTCTACGTTCTGCGCTCCCAAACACGGAGCATGCAGATGATCGAAAAGTTTGAAATCCACAGTCGCCAAATCGCTGACGAGTTCCTGGCAAGCCTGGTCGCGAACGAGGCCCGGTTGGCAGATGCCAGCTTCCACGCCGCTGACAAGATCCATGACCCTTCCGTCCGCGAATACTTCTTGGACCGGGCGCAACAGATGCTGCAAGCCTGAGCCGCGCAAGCAGTGACGGATTACGGAGGGGGCCGAGCAAGGCTCGGCCCTGCAGTTCGGGGAAATTGACGATTTCGTCAAACCGCCGATGCAGTGCTTAACAACTCCTTCCTCGAACGATTCAGCCAGGTCGCCGCCGCGTTCGCAGGATCTGCGACGCCCGGCCGTATCCTTCCGGCCATGCTTCCCTCGCACGGCTACCAAGGGTTCCGCACCGCCCCGATCCCCTCTGGCTGGGTCCAGACCGGTGAGCGCTGGGCGCTCTGGTACAACGGCCGGGAGACGGCCAGCGTCACGCCAGATGGTGGCCCTGGCGTCAGGCTATGTATGGAAGGCCAGAAGATGTGGCAGGTGAAGGAAGTGCGCGCCGCCAACGTCCGGCAGGCGAAGCGGTATGCCGAGCGCTGGTGCGCCGCCAGGCTCTACCCCGAGCTCCCGCTGCGTGAGGCCGTCGCCCGGCTGACCGACAGCACCCCGATCCAACCGGAGCCGCCACTGCCCGGCTTGCCTCCGACCCGCGAGCAGCGGCAACAGGCCCGGCGCCTGGCTGAGGCCGGGGCGAGGGAAATCGAGCGGATCAAGGCGGCGCTTGAGCCGCGCAAGCTGCCGGCAGAGACGAAACCCCGAGCGAGGGACGTCCGCACCAAGGCGTGGGTGAGGGCAGGACTGGAGCAGCTTCGGCGGAGCGTCTGAGAGGTCCGGGCGCGCTCCGCAATTGCTGCGGATGTTGTGTTTCTCTCGGTAAAAATGACCCTGCAACGGGGCGCATTGCGGAGCGGAAATCAGGAATAACCCATTGAAACGCATGTATTCCTGACGAGCTTCCCAAGCTACTGACGTGGGTTCGATTCCCATCGCCCGCTCCATGTCTCCAGGGTATTCACCCCCGGCAGACGCGGCGTACTCGATGCACCACACCCAGCTCGAGCGTGTGGCAGCAGCGCCGCAATCTCCTCCTCAGTGTTGGGCTGTGGCCCCTTCGAACCATAGCTCGAGTGGCTTATGCGCCCGCTTGCGGCCGGGCGAAGTCCACCAGGTCGGAAGGATAGTGCGGGCAGGTGCGCAGCGCGGTGTCGTCGCCGCCATACAGCACCACCAGCGCTGCTACCTCCAGCGCCCAGTAACCCCACGCATGCGGTCCGGTCAGCCGTCGGGTCCGCTTCTGAGCCTGGGGCGACAGTAGAAAGAAGTCACGGTAGTGCACCTGCAGGTAGCCGGTCAGCAGGGATGGAACGAACGCTTCACCGTCGCGCAACGGCGCGAACAGCTCGGCGAACGGGCGCGGATGGAATATCGCATCGCTGGCTTCGGCAAGGCCCAGTGCCGGTGCGCTGAGGTAGTCCAGCACGCGGTCGGTGTCGAAGCAGAGCACCTTCTCCACCAACGCTGGAAGACGGTCCTGCGCATCCAGCAGCACGCCCAGTGACAACAGCTGCAGGGCGTACTCGTAGTGCTGCGTTGTGCGCGGTTGCAACGGCGCGGCCAGCGCGATGTCGTGGCCCTGCTGTTGCAGGCTGTTCCGGGCAATGGCCAGCAAACGTGCATGCTCGAGCCAGAGTTCTGCAACGTCGGCATGCATCTGCTGCAATGCCGTGGGGGCGAATCCACGGTCGATGCCTTTCAGCAGCAGGTTGCTGCCGGTCTGGGCAACCGCTTCCCAGCCGTACGCATGTTCCAGCGCCGCATGCCCCTGCAGCGGTTCCTCCGCAGGGTCACCGCCATTGCGCGCATGACGCGCAAGCAGGGCCATGCCCGCGTTCCAGTCTGCCTGCCAGTCCGGCAGGCGAAGCATGCGGCGCGGTACTCCCGGATCCTTGGCCAGTGCTCTCCATCGCGGTAGTACGTCCAGCAGCAGATTCCGGCGGTTCACGGCAGTCATCGGTTCCATCATCAGGGAAAGTCTAGCGGCAATGCCGGTTCGACCCCCATTGCCTGGCACCGCGTTGAAGGTTTGAATGGTGCGCAATCGCAGTCACCATGCCCGCATGACCGTTGATCGAATCGCCCTCCGCCGTTTCACCCAGTGGCTGCCGTTCCTGGTCCTGGTCGCCATCTGCGTGGCCTGGTGGTCGCCGCTGGGCGTGGTTGTCGCCTTGGCCGCGTGCCTTGCAGTGGGTGGTGTGCTGCAGCGCCTTGATCTGGTCGGCGATACCGTAGGCGGCGCACTGCTCCGCTCGCGGGCGACGCTGCCCTTTGCTACCCGGCCGCCCACGCATGATGTCCTGTTGGATTGGGGCGAACTGGGCATGGGAGGTCCGGCCTACAGCACCCAGATGCTGCGCGATGGCGCCATTGTCGAGGGCGTATCCACTGGAGGCAGCCACGACGCCAGTGGCGAGTGGCAGACGCTGGCGGGAAGCGGGCTGCGTGTGGCCAGTGGCTATGTTGATCGCAGCGAAGCGGTGATCGTCTACGACGAAGCGGACAAGCGGGTGATGCACCTTCAGGCGATTGTTCCCAGTCTGTTCTGGCAGGAACTGCACGAGCGCCGGCAGCTTGGCGGGGATGCCGAAGCCGCAATGTGGTTGCGGCATATCCCCTGTCGATCGACCACGCTGCGGCCCTGCCGGGGTCTATGGCTGGAACCGGAGCATCCCGCGCTGGCCGCCGGGTTGCCGCAGGCATTGCGGCATGTCCTGCCGGATGCCCGGGTGCTGCAGGCCATACCGCTGCTGCCCGACGATCTGCGCCTGACCGCGCATCCGACGCTGTTCGCGCGCATCTGCCCGTACGCGCTCTGTCTTGATGGCGAGCCCAGTGACCGTCACGCCTGCGATCTGGAAACGGTGATCACCAGCCCGTCCGGACGGTGCGTGGCGGTGGCGGGCAGCGTGCTTGATGGGGATCTGCGTCCCATCGAGGGCGTATGGCTCGTCCACTGGCAGGGGTGTTGGCAGGCCATTGGCCGCCGTGCGACGGGCGGCAGCGGCAAGGCCCGCAGTGGTGCCTGGATCGATGTGATCGAGGCCGGCGATGACGGTTCGCTTCGCTGCGAAGCCTATGAGGAACACTGGACGTTCGACGCGATCACACGCATCCCCACGCCACACACGGCGCTCGCCCTGCCTGTGGAATGGCGGGAAACCGCGCTGGCCGTGCGTGTCCGCGATGGGCACTTCTCGCTGCGCCTGCCCCCGCGCTGATCAGCGGCGGCAGGCATCCCTTGGATGAGCCATGAGGATGTCCCCGACGACGGTGCGGTCATCGCCGGAGACGGTGCGGCGACTATCGGCTGTCAGTCTGAGTAGAAGCCGTTGCCAAGGGTGCCGGGCAGGCTGGGTTCCGGCCACGGCATCAGTGATGTGCAGGCGTCATACAGCGTGCAGAAGTCCTGCCGCAGTTGCACAGGCACCCAGCTGCCGTAGGACACGTCGGTCGAGTCGCCCTGGCAGGCGTAGGAAACATCGATCCAGCGGGTGTTGGCGTGTGAGGCAACGCCTTGGTGCTGTGTCTTGCCCGTGCAGTAGCGCAGGCCCTGGCCGATCAGGGTGTTGTTGGCATCGAAGTAGAGCCGGGAGACTGCGTGGGTCGGCGCAGCCCGTACGTCTGCGGCACCTCCCACCAGGCCAAACAGCAACAACAGCGGAATTCCCATTCGCATCTGTGGTTCTCCTTGGATTGTGCAAGCCGGCCGTTTCTGTCCATCAGCCGGCAACGGCATATTCGCACAGCCCCGGCAGGCATGCAGATGCGGCGGCCTGCGGGGCATCATCCACCCGCCACACGCCCGCGCTATGCTGCGCGCCTGCCGCCCGATCCCGCCGCGATGAAGCTCGCCATCCTGTCCCGCAACAGTTCCCTGTATTCCACCCGCCGGCTGGTCGAGGCGGCACGCACGCGTGGCCATACCGTTCGCATCCTCGACCCGCTACGCTGCTACATGCGCATCGCCGCCGATGGTTTTTCGATGCACTACAAGGGCCGGCCGATGACCGGCGTGGACATGGTCATCCCGCGCATCGGTGCCTCGATCACCCGCTATGGCACCGCCGTGCTGCGGCAGTTCGAGCTGATGGGCGCACGCACCCCAAACCCCTCCGACGCGATCCTGCGTTCGCGCGACAAACTGCGTGCGCACCAGCTGCTGGCCGCCAAGGGCATCGACATGCCTGTCACCGTGTTCGGTGACAACCCGGATGACACCGTCGACCTGTTGTCCATGCTCGGCCCGCCGCCCCACGTGGTGAAGCTCAACGAGGGCACCCAGGGGCGGGGCGTGATCCTCACCGAAAAGGCCAGCGCATCGCGCGGTATCGTCGAGGCCCTGCGCGGGCTGTATGCCAATTTCCTGATGCAGGAGTTCATCGGTGAGGCCAAGGGCGCCGACCTGCGCTGCTTCGTGGTGGGCGACCAGGTGGTGGCCTCGATGCAACGCCAGGCGCCGGAAGGCGACTTCCGCTCCAACCTGCATGCCGGTGGCACTGCGGTGGCGGCCAAGGCCAGCCGCGCCGAACAGCAGGTGGCGGTGCGTTCGGCCAAGGCGCTGGGCCTGTCGGTGTGCGGGGTGGACCTGATCCGCTCCGCGCGCGGCCCGCTGGTGCTGGAGGTCAACTCCACGCCGGGGCTGGAGGGGATCGAAGCCGCCTGCGGGGTAGATGTGGCCACGCGCATCATCGAGCACGTCGAGAAGCTGAAAAAGCCATGACAAATCAATATTTTGAGATTCTCATGGGCAAATGAGGCCGGCTTTAACATGCCTTTAATCGGCGCCGGCGTAGCCTTCAGCGAACCGCAGCTCTGCCTCTCAGCAGGATCGGTATCGGGATACGACTTCAGACCCAGGCGGGCCACCGCCTGGGTCTTTTTTATACCTGCCGGAAGTCCCTTGTGGAGGCCGCGTGACGGCCGTAGAGTGGCCATCGTTCCTGGATGGATCCGGAGGCTGGCGATGTACCGCATCACGATGATCGCGTTGTTGCTGGGGTTGTCTGGCACTGTCTCCGCCAAGCCGGAGAAGACCGCCATACAGATGGACGGGCAGGCACCGGTGGCCGAGCAGGTCCGGCGGGTTGAAAGGGCCCTTGATGACGGCGAGTACAGCGAGATGTCCGCTGACGACCGCGCCCAGGTGCAGCAGGCCCTGGCGCGCATCACCCAGCGCATGGGGGACCACAGCACGCTTCAGGAGCTCCCGCCGCAGGTCCAGGCAGAGGTCTTCAACGACCAGGAGCGGATCAACACCGTTCTTGTCCGCGCCCACGAAGACAGCCGCCAGATCTGCCAGCACACCCGCACCACGGGCAGCAACATGCCCAAGAGCCGCTGCTTGACGGTGGCCGAGCGCCGCCGGATCGAGGAAAAGGGCAAGGCCCTGCTCAACGACCAGCGCACCTTCAACAATCTCACGCCTCCCAGTAACCGCTAGCCGGGCCGATTGCCGCCCGAGCGACCGGCACTTGCTCGCGTGAAGGCGGTGCGAATACAGTCAACCCTCAACTCAAACAAGGATTCGTTTGTCATGAAGTCCCTCCTGATGTCGGCGGTCCTGGTCTCGGGCCTGACCCTGGCCACCGCCGCCTCCGCATCCAACCAGGCCGGTGAGGTCTTTATTCCGGGCAAGCCGCTGCAGCAGCAGATCGAGCGCATCGAAATCGAACTCAACGATGGCGAGACCTACAGCGAACTGAAACAGGCCGACCGCAGCCGCGTGCGCGAGGCGCTGGTGCGCATGCGTACGGCCGTCGAGCAGCATCCCGACCGCGATTCCATGCCTGAACAGGTACGAACCGATGTCTTCAACGATCAGCAGATCGTGAACACGGTTTTGACACAGGCCCGTGAAGATAGTCGTCTAATATGCCAACGTGAAAAGGCCACGGGTTCGAACCGGTCCACGACGCAGTGCACGACCGTAGCCGAGCGCGCGCGACGGAAGGACAAGGCACAGCGTGATATGGGCCAGGCCCAGCGCGTCGGCAAATTCGTCAATTAGAGGTGACAGTGAGAATCCTGGTAATCGAAGACAACAGCGACATTGCGGCCAACTTGGGCGACTACCTGGAGGACCGGGGCCACACCGTGGACTTCGCGGCTGACGGGGTTACCGGTCTGCATCTGGCCGTGGTGCACGAGTTCGACGCGATCGTGCTGGATCTCAACCTGCCAGGCATGGACGGCATCGAGGTCTGCCGCAAGCTGCGCAACGAAGCGCGCAAGCAGACCCCGGTACTGATGCTCACCGCCCGCGACTCGCTTGACAACAAGCTGGCCGGCTTCGATTCCGGCGCGGACGACTACCTGATCAAGCCGTTCGCGCTGCAGGAAGTGGAAGTGCGTCTGAACGCCCTGTCGCGACGCGGCAAGGGCGTGCAGACCCGCGTGCTGGAAACCGGCGATCTGGAATACAACCTGGATACGCTGGAAGTGCGCCGCCAGGGCAAGCTGCTGCAGCTCAACCCGACTGCACTGAAGATCCTGCAGGCGCTGATGGAAGCGGCCCCGGCCGTGGTGACCCGCCAGGAACTGGAAACCCGCGTGTGGGGCGAAGAACTGCCCGATTCGGATTCCCTGCGCGTGCACATCCACGGCCTGCGTGCGGTGGTCGACAAGCCGTTTGAAGTGCCGCTGATCCAGACCCGCCATGGCATCGGATACCGCATCGCCACCCCGGAAGCCTGATTCGGTGGCAAGCAAGGGGGAGCGCCGGCGCACGCCGTATCGGCGGCGCCTGCGCAGCCGCATCATCGTTTCGTTCGTGTTGTTGGGCTTCTGCCTGACAACGCTGTTCGCGTTCGCCACCAACTGGGCCCGCCTGCGCGTGGAAAACCAGCTGGTGGAAGAGCTGATGAACCGCAACATCGACGAGTATGCGCGCCGCTATTACGAGCACCCCGGGCATAACCCGGATGCACCGGTGCTGCAGATCAGGGCTTATGCCTATTCGAAGGACAAGTTCGACCGGGTGCGCGAAGAACGCGCGCAGTGGGCGGGCTTCTCCGATGGCATCCACAGCGTCAGCGGTGATGAGCACGGCGAGCCGTACTCCTACAAGCTGGCCGTGCGCAAGACGCCGGACGCCTGGTTCTTCCTCGCCTATGACATGACCGACAGCGTGCGCGGCGGCAAGCAGCTCAACCGCGCGCTGGTGCTGTCGGTGCTGGTGTTCAGCCTGCTGTCACTGGTGCTGGGCTGGTGGTCGGCCTCGAAGGTGATGAAGCCGGTATCGGACCTGGCCGCACGGTTGCGCGCCTACCGTGGTGGTACCAGTGACCCTGAGCCGCTGGCGCCGCGTTTCCCCGATGACGAAGTGGGGCAGCTGGCACAGGCACTGGACGACTATTCCTCGCGGCTGACCGAAGTTGTGCAGCGCGACCGTGAGTTCAATGCCGACGTCAGCCATGAGCTGCGCACGCCGCTGGCGGTGATCCGGGGTGCCACCGAGCTGCTGCTGACCCGGCCCGGCCTGGACGAAAAGGTGCTGCAGCGCCTGCAGCGCATCCAGCGTGCCGAACAGCAGTGCAGCGATCTGATCGGCGCGTTGCTGCTGCTGTCGCGCAACGAACGCGGTCAGGGCACCAGCAACGTGGCCCGCGTAGCCGAGCAGCTGCTGGATGCGCACCGTGCGCAGCTGGGCGGCAAGCCGCTGGAGCTGGTGCTCGAAGGTGAGCGCAACCTGGTGATCGACGCGCCCGAGGCGGCGCTGTCGGTGGCACTGGGCAACCTGATCGGCAATGCGGTGAAGTACTCGCAGGACGGCGAGGTGCGCGTGTTCGTCGGCGCCAATTCGGTCTCGGTGACCGACAGTGGCCCGGGCCTGAGCGAGGAAGATGCCGCCAAGCTGTTCCAGCGTGGCTACCGCGGCACGCATGCTGGCCATTCGCAGGGCGGCGGCATCGGCTTGTCGATCGTCAGCCGCCTGTGCGATCTGTACGGCTGGCAGGTGAGCGTGCGCCCCGGTGGCGAGCGTGGCGTGATCGCCACCCTGACGTTCTCGCCGAAGCCGTTGTAAGGGCCCCTGCTTTGGTGGGTGCCGACCTTGGTCGGCACGGACCCTGCCGACCTTGCATCGCGCTCTGTGTCGCTTGTGCCACTGAATTACCCTCGCGCGATGATCAGGCATCAGGCCCAACGCGACACCACCGTGATCGCTGCCGCGCCCCGCGCGTGTTCCAGTGCACGCATTGGCAAGCCCGCGCCGCACTTGAGAATTTCCTTACAGATTGCCGTGCGCGGCGATGGCCTGATGACCTGGCCGGGGCAGGTGCCTTGGCCGGGATTGGCGTCCTGAAAAAAACCAACAAATCAAAAGCTCCGGATGTGCTCTAGCTCATCATGGAAAATGCATCGTCTGCCTTGGCTTTGGCGGACGGTGCGTGGGGATTCGCCAGAATCCGCTGGAGTCTTTTTCCTTCGCTTTTGAGTTGTTGGGTCTCCGGTACGCCAACCCGCACCGTCCGCCACCTTGCATCTGCAGGTGGCCTGCCGACTGCGAGGAACTCCACCATGTCCACCCGCCCGCTGTTCCCCCAGCTGCACGCCCTGATCGGCGACGCCGCCCACCTGCTGCCTGCCGACGTCGCCGAGCGTGTCGAAGTGCTGCTGGATGACCCCAAGGACCTGCTGCCCGCCCTGCTGGCGCGCATGGATGGCCGCGACGCCGCCGACGGCCAGCGGCTGGACGTGCAGGGGGCCAGCCCGGCGCAGGCCGCCACGATGGCCGGCCTCAGCCGCACGCTTGCCGGTCTGAACACCCTGATCCAGCTACTGCACGCCGCCGAAATCGCGCGGGAGCAGGGCGGTGCCCGCCAGCAGCTCAATCCCGATGTCGTCGACGGCCTGCTGCTCGGCGCGCGCGAACTTGCCCGCTACGCCCGCCTGCAGCTGGAGTAGATCCACGCCACGCGTGCATGCAGAGCGTTTTGTAGAGCCGAGCCGATGCTCGGCTTGATGGTCGCAGCCGAGCATCGGCTCGGCTCTACAGCAGATCCCCAGATCCATACCATGCGTGGATGCACTTCGGTAGCGCGGGCCGCCGGCCGGCAACCCGGCCTCAACCCCCGGCCAACCCCAGATACCGCGCATGCAGCTGTTCCACCTGCACCTGCAGGTCCTCCGGCTGCCCATCATTGACCACCACGTCATCGGCCAGCGCCAACCGCTGCGCGCGGCTGGCCTGCGCAGCAATCATCCGGTCGGCCAGCGCAGCATCAATGCCATCGCGCTGCATCAGCCGGGCGTGCTGCACGGCTTCGGGCGCATCCACCAGCAACACCCGGTCCAGCCATGGGTAGGCCTTCCGCCCGCCCACCTCGGTCAGCAGCGGAATGGCGGCAACCGCATAGGGGCTCTCAGCCTGCTCGCACTGCTGCTGCATCAGCAGGCGGATGGCCGGGTGGGTGATCGCTTCCAGCGCCGTCCGTTCGGCCGGGTCGGCGAACACGTGAGCGCGCAGGCGGGCCCGGTCCAGGCTGCCATCGGCCAGCAGCATGTCGGCGCCGAAGCGCTCGGCGATGCGGGCCAGCGCCGGGCTGCCGGCGGCCACCACGGCCCGTGCGGCCAGATCGGCATCGGCCACCACAATGCCCAGCGCCTCGAAGCGCCGGGTTACTTCGGTCTTGCCGGAGGCGATGCCCCCGGTCAGGCCAACCACATAGCGGCTCATGGGGACTCCCCTCAGCGCAGCCCGCTCATCATCAGGTACTGATCCACCAGCGGTGCGCCCCACATGAAGTACAGCCAGCCGGCGATGGCCAGATACGGCCCGAAGGGAATGGGCGTGGCGCGGTCACGGCCCCGGCTGTACAGCCAGATCGAGCCGATGATGGCGCCCAGCACCGACGACAGCAGGATGATCGGCAGAATGCCCTTCAGCCCGCACCAGGCGCCGAGCGCGGCCAGCAGCTTGAAATCACCGTGGCCCATGCCTTCCTTGCCGGTCAGCTGCTTGAACAGCCACCAGACCATCCACAGCGACAGGTAGCCCACCGCCGCGCCGACCAATGCAGGCTTTGCCGGCATGTACAGGTTGTCGATGTTGCCTATCAGGCCCAGCCACATCAGTGGCAGAGTCAACTGATCGGGCAGCAGCTGGGTGCGCAGGTCGATGCCGGACAGGGCGATCAGGAAGCAGGTCAGCACGATGGCGCCGAAGCCCTGCCAGCCGAAGCCGAACTGCCAGACGCAAGCCAGCACCAGCACCGAGGTCAGCGCCTCCACCAGCGGGTACTGCAGCGAGATCGGTGCCTTGCAGTGGCGGCACTTGCCGCCCTGGATGATCCAGCTGAACAGCGGGATGTTCTCGTACCAGCTCAGCTTGTGCTTGCAGTGCGGGCAGTGCGACGGCTCGACCACGATCCCCGGTGGGGGGGGCTCATAGAAGTCCGGTTCCTCCAGGACTTCGCGCGCATCGCGCTTCCACTGCCACTCCAGCCGCTTGGGCAGGCGCAGGATGACCACGTTCAGGAAACTGCCCAGCAGCAGTCCCAGGGCGGCCGCGGCGGGGTAGCCGAGGCCAGGGTGCTGGTCGAGAAATGCCATGTATGTTTTATCCGACGACGGAAGCGAGCTTGAAGATCGGCAGGTACATGCCGATGACCATGCCGCCGACGATGGTACCAATGATCACCATGATGATCGGTTCCAGCAGGCTGCTGAGGGCATCAACGGCATTGTTGACCTCCTGTTCATAGTACTCGGCCACCTTGAACAGCATGGCATCCAAGGCGCCGGCCTCTTCACCGATGCCGGTCATCTGGATGACCATGTGAGGGAACAAGTTGCGCTGTTTCATCGCCACGTTCACCGGATAGCCCACGGAGACGTCGTCGCGCATGCGCAAGACGGCTTCCTCGTACACCGTGTTGCCGGTGGCCCCGGCAACGATACCCAGTGCTTCCACCAGGGGCACACCTGCCTTGAAGGTGACTGCTGTTGTACGTGCGAACCGCGCAATGGCGCTGTTGTGCATGAGTTGACCGATAACCGGCACCCGTAGGACCAGCCGATCTATGCTGTGTTGCAGCGCGGGTGAACGTTTGTAGGCGGCAATGAACCCCGCAATGGAGCCGATGATGACGATCAGGATCAGCCACCACCAAGACACCATGAACCGGGACATATTCACGATCATCTGGGTGAAGGCGGGGAGGTCTGCGCCGAAACCCTTGAATACGTCTTCAAACTGCGGAACCACCCACACTAGCAGAATGCCGCTGACAATCAGTGCGACCGCCAGCACCATTGCCGGATAGAACATCGCCTTGCGTATTTTCCCCTTCAGGGCTTCGATGTTCTCTTTGTACGTGGCGACGGTGTCCAGCACCGTTTCCAGTACGCCAGCGCCTTCGCCAGCCTTGACCAGGTTGCGGTACAGCTCGTCGAACTGCACCGGGTGCTTGCTGACCGCTTCATAGAGCGACGAGCCGCCCTCGATATCGGTGCGAAGCGAGTCCACCATCTTTTTCATGCGCGGGTTCTTGTGCCCGCTGCCAATGATGTCCAGTGCCGAGACGATTGGCACACCGGATTTCATCATCGTCGCCATTTGGCGGCTAAAGAACGCAATGTCCTTCGGCGATATCTTGCTGCCTGCTGCGCCGAACAGCGGTTTGGGCTTGGCCTTGACCTGGCCCGGGTTGATCCCTTGTCGGCGGAGTTCGGCCCTGAGCAGATTGGCGTTCTTTGCCATCTGCTCACCCTTCATCTTCACTCCGCGCTTGTCGGTCCCCTCCCAGACAAACGGCTGCAGCTCCGTGGTGCTGCGCGCCACGGGCTCCTTCTTGATCGCACTGCCACTGACAGACATATAGGCTCCCCAAGACCCGCCATCCCCAGCGGGCGTCTAGCCGTCGATGGTAGCCGGTTCATCGCCATCTGGGCAGCTGGAAGGCGGTCCGGCGTGCGATTTCGTGCCGGCGGACGGCCAAAGGTGACGTACTGCGTCACATTGCCGCGTCCATCGCAGATTCGGATGTGGGGGGTTCCCATTCGCAGAATTACTGCCATCATTGGCAGGGGGAGTCTTGGGGAGGCGTGCCGGGGTTGGCACGCAACCTGCGTTGATCTACCCGCAGGGGGCGGGACCCGCTCACCGGCGCTGGCCGGACCGAACCTGTCCACCGAAATCAACCACCACTATCTTGGGGATGTACCACAATGAAGAACCAGAAGGGCTTCACCCTTATCGAACTGATGATCGTCGTCGCGATCATCGCCATCCTGGCCGCCATCGCTCTGCCGATGTACCAGGATTACGTGGCCAAGTCGCAGGCAACTGCCGGCCTCGCCGAAATCACCCCAGGCAAGACCCAGGCCGAAGTTCTACTGAATGAAGGCAAGAACTACGCCGACGCTGCTGGTATCGGTCTGACCGCGTCGACTGAGCGCTGCGCAATCTCCGGTACCGGCGATGCCGAGGCCGGTACCGCTTCGATTGCTTGCGTGCTGAAGGGCAATTCCAAGGTTGCTACCAAGAATGTCACCCTGAACCGCAGTGCAGCCGGTGCTTGGACTTGCACCACTGATTTGGAAAGCAAGTATCGTCCGGCTGGTTGTGGCGAAGCTGCAGCAAACCCGTAATCGGATAGCTGTTTTCATGGTGTGAGCAAGAGCCCCGCTACGCGGGGCTCTTGTGTATGGGGTATCGGGACGCTGACGCAAACGGCCCGAAGGTGAGATTTTGACAATCTGTTTGGGGACAGACTGGTCGTGAAGCATCCAAACGAAGCGGGGTTCACCCTCGTCGAACTGATGATCGTCATCGCGATCATTGCAATCCTCTCTGCCATCGCTGTGCCTCTTTACCAAATCTACATTGCCAAGGCGCAAGTAGGTGCCGCGTTGGCCGATATCCGACCAGGGAAAACCACGATGGAGTACGTGGCCCAGGACGCAAAAGATGCCAGTGTTGTAACGGCGGCCTACATTGGCCTGATGCCGACTCAGCGTTGCCCGACGATTGAAGCGGAGCTGGACAGCGTCGGGATCGGCAGCATTCGCTGCACGCTGCAAGGCGGTAGCGCGGTGCAGGGCAAAGATATCATCCTCCGCCGTGCGGCGAATGGCATCTGGAGCTGCGATGGCAGTGCCTTTGAAGCGCGGTATCGTCCGGCAGGCTGTTGACTGAAATTCTGGTCCGCCAATGGGATGTTGGCGGATCGTTGACGGGGCTATCATGCTTGGGGGAGTCAGGATCATGCCTGCCGGACCGGAAGGTTCAGGCACGGCAGTGTTGCTTATGGATGGGCGATGCCAACGGCTACGGGGCCGTGGCAGGTTCTGCTGCCCGGTGCTTCGCCTCGGGAAGGTGCGTGGTACTGCCAGACCCATGAGCCAAGGATTCATATGAGTGCTTTAACCACCGCCAACCTCGTCGGCATCACCGGCCTGGCCCGCCGCCTGGTCCAGGACGGCGCCCTGGACGAGGCCTCCGCCCGCGATGCGATGGCCAAGGCCACGGCCGCCCGCCAGCCGCTGCCTACCTGGTTCGCGCAGAACAAGCTGGTCAGTGCCCCGCAGCTCGCCGCCGCCAACGCGGTCGAGTTCGGCATGCCGCTGTTCGACGTGTCCACGTTCGACGCCAGCCAGAACGCCATGAGCCTGGTCAGCGAGGAGCTGCTGCGCAAGCACAACGTGCTGCCGCTGTTCAAACGCGGCGGCAAGCTGTTCGTGGGTACCAGCAATCCGACCCATGCGCTGGACGAGATCAAGTTCCATACCAACCTGGTGGTGGAGCCGATCCTGGTCGATGAGGACCAGATCCGCCGCACGCTGGAACAGTGGCACGCCAGCCATGACACCATCGGCGACGCGCTGGGCGGCGACGACGAGGGCATGGCCAACCTCGATGTCGGCCTGGGCGACGACGAAGGCGCGGGCACCGACGCCGGCATCGACGCCAAGGGCGACGACACCCCGGTAGTGAAGTTCGTCAACAAGGTACTGGTCGATGCGATCCGCAAGGGGGCCTCGGACATCCACTTCGAGCCCTACGAAGACGATTACCGCGTGCGCCTGCGCATCGACGGCCTGCTAAAGATGGTGGCGCGCGCGCCGGTGAAGTTGAACCAGCGCATTGCCGCGCGCCTGAAGGTGATGGCGCAGCTGGACATCGCCGAAAAGCGCGTGCCGCAGGACGGGCGCATCAAGCTCAACCTGTCCAAGACCAAGCAGATCGATTTCCGCGTCAGCACGCTGCCGACCCTGTTCGGTGAAAAGGTGGTGCTGCGTATCCTGGATGGCAGCGCGGCCAAGCTGGGCATCGACAAACTGGGCTACGAGCCGGACCAGCAGAAGCTGTTCCTGGATGCGATCCACAAGCCTTACGGCATGGTGCTGGTGACCGGCCCGACCGGTTCGGGCAAGACCGTTTCGCTGTATACCGCGCTGGGCATCCTCAACGACGAGACGCGCAACATTTCCACCGCCGAAGACCCGGTGGAAATCCGCCTGCCCGGCGTCAACCAGGTGCAGCAGAACAACAAGCGTGGCATGACCTTCGCTGCGGCGCTGCGCTCGTTCCTGCGACAGGATCCGGACATCATCATGGTCGGCGAAATCCGCGACCTGGAGACGGCCGAGATCGCGATCAAGGCGGCGCAGACCGGCCACATGGTGCTGTCCACGCTGCATACCAACGACGCGCCGCAGACCATCGCGCGCCTGATGAACATGGGCATCGCGCCGTACAACATCACCAGCTCGGTGACGCTGGTGATCGCGCAGCGCCTGGCACGCCGGTTGTGCCCGAACTGCAAGCGCCCGGCGAACCTGCCGGAGCACGCGCTGCTGGCCGAGGGCTTCACCCAGGCGCAGCTGGATGCGGGCATCCAGTTGTATGAGGCGGTGGGCTGCGATGAGTGTACCGAGGGCTACAAGGGCCGAACGGGTATCTATCAGGTGATGCCGATGACCGATGAGATCGCCACCATCGTGCTGGCCGGTGGCAATGCACTGCAGATTGCAGAGGCGGCGCAGCAGATCGGGGTGAACGACCTGCGGCAGTCTGCGTTGATGAAAGCTGCGGCCGGGATCACCAGCCTGGCGGAGATCAATCGCGTTACCAAGGATTGAGGTAGAGCCGAGCCCATGCTCGGCTGAGGTACCGAAGAGCAGCCGAGCGTGGGCTCGGCTCTACAGTAGATCCACGCCATGCGTGGATGATCGGCCACGGATCCCATAGTAGTTCCACGCCGTGCGTGGATGGCGCGGTCCCGACCACCGCGCAGCCGGGCATGGGCTCGGCTCTACTCCATCCCCAGCTTCTTCAGCTTGTAGCGCAGCGCGCGGAAGGTAATCCCCAACTGCGCAGCCGTGCGGGTCTTGTTCCAGCGGTTCTCTTCCAGCGCGCGCTGGATGGCGCTGCGCTCCAGCTGCTCGATATAGGAGGGCAGGGCGGCACCGCCGGGCTGCAGGTCGGCCACGGCTTCGGCGGGGGCTGCGCTGCCGGGCGTGCGTGGGGCGTGCTGCGGCAGGCGCAGGTCGTCGGCGCCGATGCGGTCTTCTTCAGCCAGTGCCAGCGCGCGTTCCAGGATGTTCTCCAGCTCGCGCACATTGCCCGGGAACGCATAGTGGGCCAGCGCTTCCAGCGCCGACGGCGCCAGCAGCGGGGTGGCGCGGCCGTGGCTGCGGGCCAGCCGCGCCAACACGGCAGCGGCCAGTTCCGGCAGGTCCTGGCGGCGCTCGCGCAGTGGCGGCACCTTCAACTCGATCACGTTGATGCGGTAGTACAGATCGTGGCGGAAGCGCCCGTCCTCGACCAGCTCGGCCAGGTCCTTGTGGGTGGCCGAGAGGATGCGTACGTCCACCGGCTCTTCGTTGGCCGCACCGACCGCGCGCACCGACTTTTCCTGGATGGCGCGCAGCAGTTTCACCTGCATCTGCAGCGGCAGCTCGGCCACTTCGTCCAGGAACAGGGTGCCGCCGTGCGCGGCCTGGAACAGGCCGGGCTTGTCGGCATGCGCGCCGCTGAAGCTGCCTTTGCGGTGACCGAAGAATTCGCTTTCCATCAGCTCGCCGGGAATGGCGCCGCAGTTGACCGGCACGAACGGCCCGGCCGCGCGCGCGCCCTGGGCGTGGATGGTGCGAGCAACCAGTTCCTTGCCAACCCCGGATTCACCGAGGATGTAGACCGGCGCCTGGCTGCGCGCGACCTTGCTGATGGTGGTGCGCAGTACGTCCATGGCCGGCGAAGCGCCGAGCAGGCGTGCTGCCTGTTCGGTGGCGGGGCCGGGCGCAGGGCGTTCGCTGTTGTTGAGTTCCAGCGCGTGCTTGACCAGGCCACGCAGTACCGAGATGTCCACCGGCTTGCTGACGAAGTCGAAGGCACCGGCCTTCAGCGCTTCCACGGCCAGGTCCATGCTGCCGAACGCGGTGATCATCGCCACCGGCGTGCGCGGGTAGTGCTGGGCGATCTCGCTGACCAGCTCGATACCGTTGCCATCCGGAAGCCGCATGTCGGTGATGCACAGATCGTACGGATTGCTGGCCAGCAGCTCGCGGGCTTCGGCCAGGTTGGCGGCGGTACTGATGCGCAGGCCCATGCGGCCAAGGGTCAGTACCAGCAGTTCGCGGATGTCGCGTTCATCGTCGACGACGAGGGCGCTGCGGGTTTCGTTCATGGGCGTGAAAGATAAACGAGGGGGCTGGAAGCGACAAATGTTTGACGCACAGATCTGCAATCAGGTGGGCAGCAGCGTGTGGGGGCCGGGCAGCACCAGGCGGAAGCAGGAGCCGCCGGCGGGCACGGGAATGTAGTCCAGGCGTGCCTGGTTGGCCCGGCACAACTCGCGGGCGATATACAGGCCCAGCCCGGTGCCGTGCTCGGAGGTGGTGAAGAACGGACGGAACAGCTGTGCGGCCACGCTCTCGGGAATGCCCGGGCCACGGTCCATCACGTCGATCACCGCGCTGCGCTCGTGCTGGGCCACGCGCAGGCGCACCCGGGCCGGCTGCTGGCCGATACGGCCGTACTTCAATGCGTTGTGCACCAGTACGGTGAGCACCTGGTACAGGTGCTTGGTGTCGACCTGCGCCATCACCGCCGTGTCGCTGATGATCGGTTCGATGCTGTCGGTCTCCAGCGTCTGGCCTTGTTTGTACTCCAGCACGAAGCGGCGCACGAAGGCGACCAGGTCGACGTTCTCGGGCGTGGCGCGTTCGCGCCGTGCCAGCCCCAGCACGCTTTCGACGATGCCATTGGTGCGCTGGCATTGCTGGCGGATGATCTGCAGCAGGCGGCGGTCGCTTTCGTTGAAGCCGGTGCCTTCTTCCAGCAGCTGCACGGCATAGTTGATCGCCGCCAGCGGGTTGCGGATTTCATGGGCGAGGCTGGCCGAGAAGCGGCCCATCGCCGACAGGGTGAGCGATTCGGCGCGCCGCGAGACCACGCTGGAATCGTCCAGGAACACCAGGGCCAGCTCGCTGCCCGCCAGCAGGCGGGCGAAGCGCGGTTGCACTTCCGGCTGGTCGGGGTTGAGCTGCAGCGGCAGTTCGTCCTGCGCCCAGCCGTTGCGCCAGCGCTGCAGGCGGCGCGCCAGTTCCGGCGCGGCACTGGCCAGATCCAGGCGTCCTGTCTCACCGATGCCGTCATTGTCACCGAGCAGCATCGAGGCCGCTTCATTGGCCAGGGTGATGCGGTTGTCGGCGTCTACCACCAGCACGCCAGTGCGCATGCGGCGGATGATCAGTTCGTTGATCTGGAACAGGTTGGCTACTTCGTCGCCGCGCTGGTTGGCCAGCTGCTGGTTGCGGCGTGCGCGGCTGCCCACCTGGTAGCTGATGAAGGCCAGCGCCAGGTAGCTGGTGGCAAACATGGCCAGCTCGGCCAGCGTGCGGGTGGGATCGCCGCCTTCCAGCACTTTCCACAGGTATTCGGTACCGGTGGCCAGGCTGGCCGCGACTGCCAGGCCCAGCCCCCAGCTCAGCGGCAGCAGGGTGGCGGCCGCGGCGATGTTGAACAGCAGCGACATCGAGATGCCGGCGCTGGCGCCGGGCAGGGCGTGCGCCAGCAGGGTGGCGGCGATGATATCCACCAGCACGCTGGTGACCACGATGGGGCGCAGCCAGCGTTCGTTGCGGCCGATCGCCAGGGCCAGCAGCGACAGCACCAGATAGATGGCCGCAACGGTATCGGCCAGGCGCGGGTGGTGGGCCTCGCCGACCATGCCGGACAGGGGGCTGTAGAGCAGGCCGGCGATGACTGCGGCGATCAGCACCCGGTACAGCGCGAAGAAGTACAGCTCACGCCGCGGAATCGATTCGATGCGGTCGATCAATGAAGCACTGGGTGACACGCCGGAACTCCCCTTCTGGCTGCCTGGGTCTGGAATCTGCGGCGGGCCTGCCTGGCATCCCCTGAGGCCGGGCGGGCACGTCGCGTCGATGTAGTGTCGAGCGTGCTCGAGAGGGCCAGTATAGGGCCCCTGCGCTGGCGCCGCGGGACCGCCCCGCATCGCGCATTTGGCCCGCCGCGGAGACCGGAGGCCAGCGCCAGGGCGGGCGCAACTGCCTGAATGACCGCGAAAATCCGCCCGCGTCTGGCGTTTTGTACAGACTTCTTTGCGCCCCGGCGCCGGCTCGGCCACAATAGTGGGCCCGCCGCGGTCCGTGCCGGTGCCTCTTCCAGGGGCCCTGAGGAATTGCGTGCGGTCGTTCCTATTCCCACGGTGACGCATGAATTTCCACGAATACCAGGCAAAACAACTGCTTGCCGAATACGGCATCCCGGTCCCGGCCGGCAAGGTCGCGGCGACCCCGGACGAGGCGGTTGAAGTCGCCCAGTCGCTGGGCCAGGGCCCCTGGATGGTCAAGGCGCAGATCCACGCTGGCGGCCGCGGCAAGGCTGGCGGCGTCAAGTTCTGCAAGACCGTCGATGATGTGAAGGCCGCAGCGGCCAAGATGCTCGGCACCAAGATGGCCACCTACCAGACCGCCGGCGTCGAGCTGCCGATCAACCTGGTGCTGGTGACCACCGCCGGTGAGATCGTCAAGGAGCTGTACCTGTCGGTCCTGGTGGATCGCGGCACCCGCACCATCAGCTACATCGCCTCTTCCGAAGGCGGCATGGAAATCGAGCAGGTCGCTGCCGAGACCCCGGACAAGATCCACACCCTGAACGTGGACTTCGTCGAAGGCGTGCAGGGTTACCACGGCCGTGACATCGGCTTCAAGATGGGCCTGACCGCCAAGCAGGCCGGCCAGTTCGCCAACATCATGGTGAACCTGTACCGCATCTTCAACGAAAAGGACCTGGCGCTGGTTGAGATCAACCCGCTGGCCATCCTGGACGATGGCAACCTGTACGCGCTGGACGGCAAGTTCAACAGCGACGACAACGCCAACTTCCGCCACAAGGAACTGGTCGCGATGCGCGACAAGTCCCAGGAAGACGAAACCGAAGTGACTGCTTCGGAGCTGGACATCAACTACGTCACCATGGACGGCAACATCGGCTGCATGGTGAACGGTGCCGGCCTGGCCATGGCCACCATGGACGTCATCAAGCTCAACGGCGGCGAGCCGGCGAACTTCCTGGACGTGGGCGGCGGTGCGAACAAGCAGCGCGTCATCGAAGCGTTCAAGCTGATCCTGTCCTCGGACAAGGTCGAAGGCATCTTCGTCAACATCTTCGGCGGCATCGTCCGCTGCGACATGATTGCCGAAGGCATCATCGCCGCCGTGAAGGAAGTGGGCGTCAAGGTTCCGGTCGTGGTGCGCCTGGAAGGCACCAACGTGGAAGAAGGCAAGCAGCTGCTGCGTGACAGCGGCATGGCCATCATCCCGGCTGACAACATCAACGACGGCGCCAAGAAGGTCGTTGAAGCGGTCAAGAACGCCGCCTGATCCACGACACCGAAGGAAATTCCCATGTCTGTTTTGATTAACAAGAACACCAAGGTGATCGTGCAGGGCTTCACCGGCCAGCAGGGCACCTTCCACGCCACTCAGATGATCGAGTACGGCACCCAGGTTGTTGGCGGCGTGACCCCGGGCAAGGGTGGCACCACCCACATCGACCTGCCGGTCTTCAACACCGTTGCCGACGCCGTGCAGAGCACCGGCGCCAACGCGTCGGTCATCTACGTGCCGCCGCCGTTCGCGGCCGATGCGATCCTGGAAGCCGCTGCTGCCGGCATCAAGGTCATCGTCTGCATCACCGAAGGCATCCCGGTGCTGGACATGCTGCGCGTCAAGAACGTGCTGACCCGTTCCTACCCGGACACCGTCCTGATCGGTCCGAACTGCCCGGGTGTCATCACCCCGGGTGAGTGCAAGATCGGCATCATGCCGGGCCACATCCACAAGCCGGGCAAGATCGGCATCGTGTCGCGTTCGGGCACCCTGACCTATGAAGCGGTCAAGCAGACCACCGAAGTCGGCCTGGGCCAGTCCACCTGCATCGGCATCGGTGGCGACCCGATCAATGGCCTGAACTTCGTCGACTGCCTGAAGCTGTTCAACGAAGACCCGCAGACCGAAGGCATCATCATGGTCGGCGAAATCGGCGGTGACGCCGAGGAAGCCGGTGCCGAGTACATCAAGAACCACGTGAAGAAGCCGGTCGTCGGTTTCATCGCCGGTGCGTCGGCTCCGGCCGGCAAGCGCATGGGCCACGCCGGTGCGATCGCCTCGGGCGGCAAGGGCACTGCCGAAGGCAAGTTCGCCGCCATGGAAGCTGCTGGCGTCGTCACCGTCCGTTCGCCGGGCGACCTGGGCGCTGCCATCGCCAAGCTGGTGAAATAAGAACGACTGCCTCTGGCAGCCGATTCTGTAGAGCCGAGCCCACGCTCGGCTTGCTTTGGAAAAGCCGCCCTCGGGCGGCTTTTCTGCGTCTGGCGGCCGCCTGGTCGGCCCATCCTCGCATGGCGTGGATCTACTGAGCCGGGGCTGTCCACGCAGTGAACGCCCCCGGCGCGCGCACGACGCGGCGCTACAATGGGCGCATTGCAACCACAGGCTGGATTCCCATGGCTTCGATCCGCATCGCGATGGCGCAGTTCGATTTCCCGGTCGGCGATGTCGCCGGCAACACCGAGCGCATCATCGAGATGATCGGACAGGCGCGCGACGAGTATGGCGCCGAGCTGGTGATGTTCCCCGAGCTGGCAGTGAGCGGTTATCCGCCGGAGGACCTGCTGCTGCGTCCCGGCTTCCTGTACGAATGCGAGCAGGCGATGGGCCGTATCGCTGCTGCCTGCCGTGGCATCACCGCCGTGGTCGGCTGGCCGCAGGCGGCTGGTGCGGTGGTCTACAACGCCGCCAGCGTGCTGCGCGATGGCCTGCTGGAGCAGACCTACCGCAAGCGCGAGCTGCCCAACTACGCGGTGTTCGACGAGCGTCGCTACTTCGATGTCGATCCGGACGGCGGCAGCTGTGTGTTCGAGGTCAATGGCATTCCGGTGGGTTTGCTGATCTGCGAGGACCTTTGGTTCGCCGAGCCGCTGGCCGACACCGTGCGCGCGGGGGCGCAACTGGTGGTAGTGCCCAATGCCTCGCCGTACGAGCGGGGCAAGCACGCCCAGCGCGACGCGGTGCTGGCCGCACGCACCCGCGAGAGCGGGGCGGCCATCGCCTATCTCAACGTGGTCGGTGGCCAGGATGCGCTGGTGTTCGACGGCGCGTCGGTGGTGGCAGATGGTGACGGCACGGTACACCCGGCTGCCGCTGCCTTCGTCGACCAGTGGCTGGTGGTGGAGTACGACGGTGAGACCCGCCGCTTCATGCCGCACGTGTGGATGGACGATGGCGACGAGAGCATGGACGCGCTGGCCTGGCGTGCCGTGACCCGTGGTATCCAGGACTACTGCCGCAAGAACGGCTTCAAGAAGGTGTGGCTGGGGCTGTCCGGTGGCATTGATTCGGCGCTGGTACTGGCGCTGGCGGTCGACGCGCTCGGCGCTGGGAACGTTACCGCCGTGCGCCTGCCGTCGCGCTATACCGCCGGCATGTCCAACGACCTGGCCGCCGAGCAGTGCCAGGCACTGGGCGTGAAGCTGGAAGCGGTCTCGATCGAGCCGGCGTTCAAGGGCCTGATGGAATCGCTGGCGCCGATGTTCGAAGGCACCGCGCCGGACGTGACCGAGGAGAACCTGCAGTCGCGCAGCCGCGGGGTGATCCTGATGGCACTGGCCAACAAGTTCGGCGGCCTGTTGCTGACCACCGGCAACAAGAGCGAGTACGCCGTCGGCTACGCCACCATCTACGGCGACATGTGCGGTGGCTATGCGCCGTTGAAGGACCTGTACAAGACCGAGGTGTTCGGCCTGTCCAAATGGCGCAATACCGTGGGCGGCGCGCCGGTGATTCCGCCGGCGGTGATCAGCCGCCCGCCATCGGCCGAGCTGCGCGAGAACCAGCTGGACCAGGATTCGCTGCCGGCCTATGACGTGCTGGACGGCATCCTGTACCGCTACATCGACCAGGAACAGTCGCGCACGGAGATCGTGGCCGCCGGCTACGACGCGGCCGTGGTTGACCGCGTGCTGCGCCTGGTACGCATCAGCGAGTGGAAGCGGCACCAGGCCGCGCCGGGGCCGAAGGTGTCGCGCCGGGCGTTCGGTCGCGAGCGTCGCTACCCGATCAGCAACGGCTACAAGGGCTGAGGCAACGGTGGGTGGGCAGTGCCGGCCGCTGGCCGGCAACCCGTCGGCCCTCTCCGGTGGGTGCGGACCTTGGTCCGCACGGTGGTCGAAGATCATCCACGCGTGGCATGGATCTACGGGACTTCGTCGAGCAGCTTTTCGATGCCGGCAGTTTCCGCAGCGTCGCTGAAGTGGCCATCCTCAAACCGCGCACGTACGAACGCCAGGCCATCCGCCGCCGCCGCGTCCAGCGTGCCGCGGTGATCGACCGGATAGCGCCGGAACGCGACCGGCTCGCCTCGCAGGGCCAGGCCTGCGGCATACAGCAGGGTGGTCAGATAGGGCACATCGCGGTCCTCGCTGCCGTGGCCCAGCATCAGCGGTTGGCTGAAGCCGCGGCGCGGTACGCCAAGGTAGTCGTACAGCACGGCCCAGATGCCCGGCACGTGGGTCAGCGGTGCAGTGAACATGCTGCCGGTGTCCGCGCCGTCCAGGGTGACGGCCAGTTCGCCCAGGCACTGCTCGCGTGCCACCGCCACCCGCGCGCGGCCTTCATCGCTGAGGACGCGGTCGATCTGCGGCGCGGCCTGCAGCAGGCCATCGAGCAGATACGCGTGATACGCGTTGAGCGCGCCCGGATTGGCGGTGCGGTTGTCGGGCTTCATCACCAGCGCGGTCAGTTCGACTGCGGTGGGCGTTCCGGTGGTGAAGCTGCCGCGGTACTGCAACGACGGCCCACCATAGGAGGGGGCGATGTGGCCCGCCGTGAGCGCGGCGGCACCGCCCTGCGAATGGCCGACCGAGACCCAGCGCGGCGACAGCGTCCCGTTGCCGAGGTACTGGCGGCTGGCCTTGATCATGTCGATGGCGTTGCGCGCGGCAGTGCGCACATGCAGATAGGCATGGCTGCCTGGACTGCCCAACCCCTGGTAATCCGCCGCGACCACGGCATAGCCCTGCGCCAGGAACTGATCGAGGAAGCGCCCGTCGCGCGCGGGCTGGTACGGGCCGGAGACCGAAGGCGCACAGCGATCGGCGATGCCCTGCGTGCCATGCGCCCAGGACACGACCGGCCAGCCGCCCGCCGGCGCCGTGCCGGCGGGCAGGTACAGCAGGCCGGTGCCTTCGGCCAGTTGGCCGCGATGATCCGGGGTACGGTAGTACAGCTTGTAGGCGTGCGCGGCCTTGGAGGGCACCCACGACGCGCGATAGGGGGCTGCAGACAGCAGATCGCCCGGTGCTGCCGGTGCGGCAGCCAGGGAGGCCGAGGACAGCGCCAGCAGGGCAGTGGCGAGGAGGCAGGCGCGGGGACGGAAATGGCGTGGCGGTGGGGTCATGAGGCGCTCCTTCACGGCCGGGATGGCCGTTGCGCCGCAGTGTGGAGGGGCTCGCCCGCGCCGATTGGGGCCGGCGTCGCATCCGCCGGGGATTCGTAGAATTCCTAGTGTCGTGGTCCATGGGCGCACGAACCATCCACGCATGGCGTGGATAACCGACAAAGAAAAGGCCCCTTGCGGGGCCTTTTTCTTATTTCTTTTCCAGTCGCGCGTTGCGCTGGCCGGTGCTGGCGGACTTCTCGCCAGCGAACGGGTTCAGCTTGCGGATCATCCATGGGTACTTCGGCCACTTGCCTTCCAGCCACGGGTGGTCCGGCTGGTTCAACTGCAGGACGCGGCGCGCATCATCGGCCAGGGTCTTGTTGCCCAGGTGGGTGTAGGAATCGGCCAGGACAGCGACGGCGTCGTACTGGAACGCGCTCTGCGGATAGGTTTCCAGCAGGTAGTTGGCGCGGCCGGCGGCCGAGACCCAGGCGCCGCGGCGCATGTAGTACAGGGCGTTGTCCAGTTCGTGCTGGGCGAATACGTCACGCAGTTCCAGCATGCGCTGGCGCGCATCGGCGGCGTAGCGGCTGTTCGGATAGCGGTCCACCACGATGTTGAAGTCCGAATACGCCTGGTGCGGCGTGGACAGGTCGCGGCGGCTGGCATCCAACGCCCATACGCGACGCAGGAAAACCGTACTGCGGTTGGAGTTCGCCAGGCCGCGCAGGTAGTACAGGTACGCGATGTTGCGGTGGGTCGGGTAGGTACGGATGAAGCGGTCGATGCTGGACACCGCGTCATCGTGCTTGCCGGCCTTGTACTGGGCGTAGGCGGTCTCGATCATCGCCTGCTCGGTGTACGGACCGTACGGATACTGGGCCACCAGGCGGCGGAAGCTGGCCTCGGCGCCGCTCCAGTTGCCGCCCTGCATCAGCTTGTGGCTTTTCTCGTACAGCTGTTCGACCGGCACGCCTTCATCGGGGCGATCACCCTTCTTGGCGCCGCGATGGCAGCCGGTGGCGGCGATGACCAGCACCAGCAGCAGGGCGGTGAGGCGGACGGGCGCGGAGAGCATGGCGGAGCGTCGGATCATGGGGTCGAGGCGGGACGCGGCTGGAATACGAAGGGTCGATGATAGCCTAGTGTCCTGTCCAGCGACTGAAACCGGCCGCCGGGACCCCAAAATTTCAAAGAATGCCCCCTGCCATGTCTGAACAACCCTCTGAATCGGCCCGCCAGGCCATCGTCCCCGACACCGCTGCCGGGCGCCGTTTCGACGCCGTCGTGGCCGAACTGTTCCCCGAATACTCGCGTTCGCGCCTGACCGAATGGATCAAGGCCGGGGAGGTGCTGCTGGACGGTGCCCAGGTGCGCCCGCGCGATCCGCTGCGCGGCGGCGAGGTGGTGACCCTCAACGTGGTACTGGAAACCCAGACCGACGCCCAGCCGGAGGACATCCCGCTGGACGTGCTGTTCGAGGACGAGCACCTGCTGGTGATCAACAAGCCGGTCGGCCTGGTGGTACACCCGGGCGCGGGCAACCACAGCGGCACCCTGGTCAACGCCCTGCTGTTCCGCGACCCGTCGGTGGCGGTGCTGCCGCGCGCCGGCATCGTGCACCGCCTGGACAAGGACACCAGCGGCGTGATGGTGGTGGCCAGGACCCTGGAAGCGCAGACCGCGCTGGTCGAGCAGCTGGCGGCACGTGACGTGCACCGCCAGTACCTGGCCATCGTGATGGGCGCGCTGGTGGCCGGTGGTACTGCCGATGCCCCGATCGACCGCCACCCGCGCGATCGCCTGAAGATGGCGGTGCGTGAGGACGGCAAGGAAGCGGTGACCCACTACCGCCTGCGCGAGCGCTTCCGGGCACACACCGCGCTGGAGTGCCGCCTGGAAACCGGTCGTACCCACCAGATCCGCGTGCACATGGCGCACGTGCGCCATCCGATCATCGGCGACCCGCTGTATGGCGGCGCGCTGAAGCTGCCCAAGGGCGCCAGCGACGAGCTGGTGGCCGCGCTGCGCGGCTTCAAGCGCCAGGCCCTGCACGCCGAGACGCTGGAGTTCACGCACCCGATCACCGGTGAGCCGGTGCGCAACACTGCGCCGGTGCCGGAGGACATGCTGCACCTGATGAAGGTGCTGCGCGAAGACAGCGAAGCCTTCGCCGCACGCGAGCGGGACCGCTGGTGATGGCCGCCGCGCTGCCCTTGCTGCAGGCGGACTGGCCGGCGCCTCCGGGCGTCCATGCGCTGACCACGCGCCGGCACGGTGCGGGCATCTCGCCGGCGCCGTTCGCGCAGTTCAACCTGGGCAACCGGCACGCGGCCGATGGTGATACCCCCGCCAACGTCGAGCACAACCGCCAGCTGCTGCATCAGGGGTTGGCGCTGCCGTCGGCCCCGCACTGGCTGCGCCAGGTGCACAGCAGCACCGTGCTGCGATTCAACGCGCCGCCGGTGCCGGGTGCCGCCGAGCCGGTGGCCGACGCCGCGGTGACCTCGGTGCCCGGCGTGGTGCTGGCGATCCTGACCGCCGACTGCCTGCCGGTGGTGTTCGCCGCCGCAGACGGCAGCGAGGTGGGCGCGGCCCATGCCGGCTGGCGGGGGCTGGCCGACGGCATGCTGGAGGCAACGGTGGCCGCCCTGCAGACGCCGCCGGCGCAGTTGCGCGCCTGGCTGGGACCGGCAGCCGGGCCGGCCGATTACGAGATCGGTGAAGAGGTCTACCACGCCTTCGTCGGACACGATCCGGCCGCCGAGGTGGCGTTCGCAGCGACCCGCGCAGGTCATTGGAAGGTGGACCTGTTCGCGTTGGCCCGCCAGCGCCTGCAGGCGGCGGGCATGGACCCGGCGCAGGTATACGGCGGCACGGTGTCGACCATGGCCGATCCGGACCTGTACTCGCACCGGCGCGACCGCCGCACCGGACGCATGGCGACGTTGGCCTGGATCGCACCCTGACTACGCCCCTGTTTGCACGGGTGCTGGGGCTGGCCTTCGCCACCCTGGCACCGCCGGTGCAGGCGCTGCACGCCGCACCACAGCCGTGCCGCTACGTGGGGAAGGCGCGGATCCAGCGCGGGCGTCACGGGCTGGTGCCGCTGCTGGCCGCAGTGGCACGGTTGCCGAAGAGCGGCGACGCGCTGCCAACCGAAGTGGTATTCAGCACACACGGGCAGGGCGAGCAATGGGCGCGGCGGTTCGGCCGCTGGCCAATGGTGTCGCGGCTGTGGGCGCACGACGGGCATCTGCGTGAGCAGTTGGGCGCGGTGCGCTTCGAATTTGATCTGCAGGCCCGCGAGGGTGGCATCGACTGGTCGGTGCGCCGGGTCTGGGCGTTCGGGCTGCTGCCGCTGCCAAGGCGCTGGTTTGATGGCGCGCGTTGCCGCGAAGCCTGGCAGGGCGAGCGTTACACTTTCCTGGTCGATGTGACGCTGCCCTGGGTGGGAGCCCTGATCCGCTATGAAGGCTGGCTCGAACCGCGGTGAGGCCGCCGCCGAGGCTGGGACCGCGGTGATCGTATTCGATGGCGTATGCGCGCTGTGCAACCGCTGGGTGCGCTTCCTGCTGCGCTTCGACGGCAGGGGGCGCTATCGCTTTGCAGCGATGCAGGGGCAGAAGGGCAGCGCGATGCTGCGCGCGCACGGGCTTGATCCGCAGGACCCGATGTCGTTCCTGCTGCTGGACGCACAGGGTGCCTGGACCGATACCGATGCGATGCTGCGCGTACTGGCCGGGCTGGGCGGCGCCTGGCGCTTGGCCGGCGTGCTGCGGCTCGTGCCGCGCGGCTGGCGTGATGCGGCGTATCGCGCGCTGGCACGCAACCGCTACCACTGGTTCGGTCGGCATGAGGCCTGTTACCTGCCCGCACCGGAGCAGGCCGCGCGGTTCCTGGATTGATCGCCTGTCTTTTGTAGAGTCGAGCCATGCTCGACTTGCTTTTTTCTCCTGCCAATAGCAGCCGCGCATGGCTCGGCTCTACAAAACGCAGCCGAGCATGGCTCGGCTCTACAGGAACGCGTGCTTCAACCCTCCAGCGCGTCCAGGTAGCTGCGGCGCCAGTGGTTGATGTCGTAGGTGCGCAGGTGCTCCATCATCGCGTGCCAGCGCTCCTTGCGCCTGCTCAGCGACATCGTGGCTGCGGTGGCGATCGCATCGGCCACGCCGTCCAGATCATGCGGGTTCACCAGCAGTGCCTGCTTCAGTTCGTCGGCGGCGCCAGCCAGCAGTGACAGCACCAGCACGCCCGGATCCTCCGGGTCCTGCGACGCCACGTATTCCTTGGCCACCAGGTTCATGCCATCGCGCAGCGGCGTGACCAGGCCGACCGCCGCCGCCCGGTAGAAGCCGGTGAGCGTGGCATGTGTGAAGTTCTGGTTGACGTACCGCAGCGGCGTCCAGTCCGGCTCGGCATGGCCGCCGTTGATGTGGCCAGCGATCTGCTCCAGCTGGCTGCGCAACTGCCGGTACTCGGTGACATCACCGCGCGAGACCGGGGCGATCTGCAGGTAGGTCAACGAGCCGCGCTGGTCAGGGTGGCGCTGCAGGTAGCGCTCGAAGCCAAGGAAGCGCTCGGGGAGGCCCTTGGAATAGTCCAGGCGATCCACGCCGATTGCCAGCTGGCGGTCGCGCAGGCTGGCGCGAAGATTCTTCACGGCGGTCTTGGTGGCGGCTGTGCCGGCCTGGCGTGCGATCAGCTCGGTGTCGATGCCGATCGGGAAGGCTGCTGCACGGAAGCGGCGCCCGCCCGGCGCTTCCAGCTCGCCGTTGTCGAGCACGCGCCCGCCGCCGAACAGGCGCAGGTAAGTCTGGAAGCGATCGGCATCGCGCTGGGTCTGGAAGCCGACCAGGTCGTAGGCGTACAGCGCGGAGAACAACCGCAGGTGATCGGGCATCGCCTGCAGCAGGTCGGCCGACGGCATCGGGATATGCAGGAAGAAGCCGATGCGGCAGCCGACGCCGCGCTCGCGCAGCAGTGCGCCGAGCGGGATCAGGTGATAGTCATGGATCCAGACGATGTCATCCTCGCGCAGCAATGGCGCGAGCTTGTCGGCGAACAGCGCATTGACCTTGTGGTAGGTCTCGCGGGTACCGCGGTCATAGTCGACCAGATCCAGGCGGAAGTGCAGCAGTGGCCACAGTGTGCGGTTGGCAAAGCCGTTGTAGTAGCCATCGACCTCGCGCTTGCTCAGGTCCATGGTGACGTAGTCGATGTCACCGTCCTTCTGCCGGTGCAGCGTGCCGCTGCCTTCCTTTACGGTCTTGCCGCTCCAGCCGAACCACAGGCCGCCGCGCTCCTTCAGGGCGGCCAGCAGGCCGACCGCCAGCCCGCCTGCGCGGTTCTCGCCGGGCACGGCCACACGGTTTGAAACCACGACCAGACGACTCACGATGCCTCCTGCCAGGACCGCGACAGGCGCATCGCGGCGGTGATCAGGCCGACGTGCGAATAGGTCTGCGGGAAATTGCCCCAGGCCTCGCCGCTGTCGAAGGCCAGATCCTCCGACAGCAGGCCCAGGTGGTTGCGCTGCTTCAGCAGCAGCTCGAACATCTCGCGTGCTTCATCCATGCGCCCGATCGCCGCCAGCGCATCGATGTACCAGAACGTACAGATGGTGAAGCTGGTTTCCGGTTCGCCGAAGTCATCCGGCGCGACGTAGCGGTACAGTGAATTGCCGTGCTTGAGGTCGCGGCCGATGGCATCGACGGTGGCAATGAACCGGGCGTCCATCGCGTCGATGAAGCCGATGTCGGCCAGCAGCAGCAGCGAGGCATCCAGGCGATGGCCGCCGAAGGTATCGGTGAAGTGGCCCAGCTCCTCGCTCCAGGATTCGGCCATGATGCGGGCGTGGATGGTGTCGGCGCGCTCGCGCCAATAGTGTGCGCGGTCATCACGCTTCAGGCGCACGGCGATCTTGCACAGGCGGTCGCACGCAGCCCAGCACATCGCGCTGGTGTAGGTGTGCACTTCGGTGCGGCCGCGGAATTCCCACAGGCCGGCATCGGGGACGTCGTGCAGGGCGAAGGCCTGTTCGCCCAGGGGTTCCAGGCGGGCAAACGTGTGCGCGTCGCCGGGATCCTGCAGGCGACGGTCAAAGAACAGCTGCGTGGACGCCAGCACCACGCTGCCGTACACGTCGTGCTGGCGCTGCACCCAGGCCAGGTTGCCGCGGCGCACCGGGCCCATGCCGCGGTAGCCGGACAGGCTGGGCACCTCATCCTCGTCCAGCTTGGCTTCAAAGCCGATGCCATACAGCGGCTGCAGCGTGCCGTCGGTGGTGGCCAGGTTGAAGATGTAGCCGAGGAACTGTTCCATCGTGCGCGTTGCGCCGAGACGGTTCAGCGCCCGCACCACGAAGGCTGCGTCACGCAGCCAGCAGTAGCGGTAGTCCCAGTTGCGCACGCTGCCGGGTGCTTCCGGAATGGAGGTGGTCATCGCCGCGATGATCGCGCCGCTGTCCTCGTACTGGCACAGCTTCAGCGTGATCGCACTGCGGATGACCGCGTCCTGCCACTCCAGGGGAATGGACAGGTAGCGCACCCATTCGCGCCAGTAGTCGCGGGTGCGCTGGAAGGCTTCCTGCACGTAGCCGCTGATCGAGCGGTTGAGCGATTCGTCCACGCCCAGGATCAGGTGGACGGGATGGCTGAGCACGAACGGCAGGCCGTCGCGCACGAAGCGGACCGGCACATCGGTGGTCAGCCGCAGCACGTGCTCGGGCAGGATCCAGCGCACATGGTTGCTGCCCCAGGTGGACTCCGGCACGCGCGCGCCCCAATCGGCCAGCGGGCGGGCGCGCACGGTGATGCGTGGGCTACCGGCCAGCGGGCGCACCTGGCGGATCAGGCTGACCGGCCGGTAGAAGCGGTCGTTCTGGCGCCAGCGGGGCGCGAAGTCGAGGATCTCCAGTTCGCCGCCGTGCGTGTCGCGCAGGACGGTGCGCAGGATCGCCGTATTGGTCAGGTACTCCTGCTCGCTGCTGGCGAAGTCTTCCAGCTCGATGGCGAAGTCACCACCGGTCTGCTGGTTGGGGCCGAGCAGGGCACAGAAGGTGGGGTCGCCGTCGAAGGTGGGCAGGCAGCTCCAGACAACGCGGGCACGTTTGTCGACCAGGGCGCCGAAGCTGCCGTTGCCGACCACGCCCAGATCAAGATCGGGTTGGGTCATCACGCGGTACATCTCGGTTGCGGCCGTGGGGGGGCCGGGTCAATAGGCATTCTCACGCAGCCAGGCGTGCACGCTGCGTATGTCGGGCAGCGCGAACACGGCCACGCTGGGTTCGCGTTCGCCCACCAGCACGCTCCAGCCATGCTGGCCGTTGGCAGCGTCGAAGCCGAATTCGTCGGTGAGGTCGTCACCGAGGAAGACGGGCAGGCGGCCACGGAAGGGCAGGTACTGCATCATTCTCCGCACCGCACGGCCCTTGTCGCTGCCAACCGGGACGAACTCGACCACGTGGTCGCCGGGTTGCAGGCGGTAACTGGAACGGCCGCGCACGTGGCGGTCGGCGAAGGCGCGGACGTCGCTGGCGGCGTGCGGCGCGCCGCGCCAGTGCAGCGCCAGGCCGACACCCTTTTCTTCCACCAGCACGCCGGGGTGGCCATGGGCGAAGCGCATCGCCTGCTGGTGCAGCGCGTGCAGCCACTCGGCGGTGTCGTCGTCGTGCTCCTCGCGCAGCACACGACCGTCCTCGCCGCGCAATTCATGGCCATGCAGGCCCGCGGCAGGCAGTTGCAGGGGAGCGAACAGTTGATCGAGCTGCTCAAGCGGGCGACCACTGACCAGTGCCACGGCACCTTCCAGGCGGTCGCTGATGCGGCCGATGGCGTCGCGCACATCCGGCAGCAGCTGCACGGCATCCGGGCGCGCAGCGAACTCGATCAGGGTGCCATCGACATCGAGGAACAACGCACAGGCGTCGTCCAGCAATGGCGGTGGCGGACGCAGGGGGAGCGGTTCAGCCATGCGGCCCACCTTGCCAGCGTGGGCGTGTACGTGGGGTCGAGGGCAGGCTACGGATCAGCTTCGGTGGGTGCCGACCGTTGGTCGGCACGGCAGGTCAGCCTGCATCCAGCCCAAACAGCGCGGACCAACGGTCCGCACCCACCCAAAGCAGATCCGCACCCGGATCACGAAGTTGCCCGCCCCCGGCCCGCCCAACCCGGTAGGGGGGGGGGGGGGGGGGGGGGGGGGGGGGGGG